>CALKXZ010000255.1 GCA_938003775.1 uncultured Granulosicoccus sp.
GTGTTGGGCGGCCAACTTGTCCGGTTGAGTGAGATGAAAACGTTGACATAACCACGCTGCAATGGTCTGCCGCAATGCTTGGCTGCCCTGGGTTGACGGGTATTTTTCAACGTCGCGCAACGCATGGACAAGCGCATCGAGCACAAATTGTGGTGCGCTGTGTTTGGGTTCGCCAATGGACAGAGACACCGGTGCTTGATCCACCGGCACGATGCCATGAAGTAGGTCGCGCAGTTTCTCGAACGGGTAGGGTTGCAGTAAATTCAGGTCGGGGTTGCTCATCAGTCTATTATACGGGACTGACTTGCTGCAAACGAGAGCCACGTGAATCCAGAATCGGTAACCGCATTGGTAGATCATTGGCTGGATACCATGGTGTTGGGCTTGAATCTCTGCCCGTTCGCCAGATCGGTGCGGCAACAGGGATTGGTCAATATTGTTGTTGCTAAATCATCCCGTATTGAGTCGTGCTTGCAAACGCTGTCGGATGAGGCCAGCCTGTTGCTGGCCGGTGACGATCAGGCGACCACACTGCTGGTACTGCCCATAGGTTTTGACCACTTTGATGATTACCTGGACTTACTGGCACTGGCCAATGCCCTGCTGGTAGATCTGGATTATGAAGGGCGGTTGCAGCTAGCCAGCTTTCACCCGTTGTATCAGTTTGATGGCACGAGCGTGGATGATGTGAGTAACTGGACCAATCGCGCACCATTACCCATTGTGCATTTACTGCAGGAAAGCAGTCTGAGTCGGGCTGTGGATGCTCACCCTGATCCGGATAGCATCCCAAAGCGCAATATTCAGGTGTTGGCAGGGTTGGGGCTGGTGGGTATCCAGAAGCTGCTTGGCTGACGCTGCCCAGCGCAGCGCATGAGTAGGATTGATCTTCGGTGGATTCGCGCTCAGAATAGAGCGCACCACAGCATCACGGCGTGACAACTCTATGCAAGCAGTCGGACTGACACACTATTTACCCATCGACAACCCTAATTCATTTAAGGATATCGAACTACCCAAACCGCAACCGACAGCGCGAGACGTTCTGGTGGCTGTTAAGGCAATTGCTGTCAACCCGGTGGACACCAAGGTAAGAGCTCCGAAGGATGGAGTGGAAGATCCACCGAAAGTCATTGGTTACGATGCCAGTGGCGTGGTGGAATCGGTGGGTAGTGACGTGTCGCTTTTCCAAGTAGGTGATGAAGTCTACTACGCTGGAGATATCACGCGTTCTGGCTCAAACGCACAATTCCAGCTTGTCGATGAGCGTATTGTTGGTCGAAAGCCTGCCAGTTTGTCGTTTGCTGAATCCGCTGCTTTGCCATTAACATCCATCACCGCCTACGAGGCTTTTTTTGACAGGCTCGGTATCGATGTTAATGGTGCAAACCGGGGTGAGTCCTTGCTGATCATTGGTGCCGGTGGCGGTGTCGGCTCTATCGGTATTCAGCTGGCCAAACAGGCTGGTTTGGTTGTCATAGCAACGGCTTCCCGACCAGAATCAACACAGTGGGTCAAACAATTAGGTGCTGATCATGTTGTGAATCACAGGCAGCCGATGGTAGAGCAAGTTCGAGCCGCTGGATTTCATTTTGTTGATCATATTGCAATTTTTAATGACATGCGGCATTGGCAAGCCTGTGTGGAACTGATTAGGCCGCAGGGTGGCATCGTCACTATCGACAATACCGATTCGGATATGCCTATGTCGCTGATGAAAACAAAAGCGGCCAGTCTGCATTGGGAATTCATGTTCGCGCGCGCTATGTTCCAGACACCTGACATGATCAATCAGCATCACTTACTGAATCATATTGCTAACAGCGTGGATGCTGGAAAAATAAAAACCACGGTGTCTGAGGTTCTGTCGCCCATTAATGCTCAGAACCTGAAAAAAGCCCATGCCATGATCGAACGAGGCGATGCTGTTGGTAAGCTCGTATTAGCTGACTGGGGCTGACCCTATATCTTGATATGCGTGTACGGGAACAAACGAATGTTGCATTGGTATGGTCCCGTACATTCGTACTGTTGCGCCCACGTATTTCTCTGTTGTATCCGCTAACGCTATCGCGAGCGTCGCCCACTTTGCACCGTGTTTGTTGCCTTCGGCCGATGTGCCTATTGCCATTGAACCGGGCATTGGCGTGAACGGGGCGCACTGGCGATAGGGTCGCGGATGTGACCACCGGCGGTGTTACCAGATTGCCATCAAACATCATACCGATGATTGCCTGAGCAATACGCGCCTGAGGGACTATGCTTCAATAGTTAATAGGAGGAGAAAGACGCATGGCAGGTAATGATGCACTCGATAATTTTTTACGACAACTGAAAAACGCGCGTGCCGGCAGCAACGGTGCGGGAACGGGAAACGTCACTCAAGGGTCGTTTGGTAGCGGTGGCGGTCCTGGTCTGGCATCCGTATTCAGTGGTTTGGGTTTGCTGGCGGTGGCGGCACTGGGATTAATCGCCTACACCGCCTCATATACCGTGCCCAGTGATTCTGTTGGGATTGTCCAACGCTTTGGCAAATATGTCTCTGAACAATCGGCAGGATTGCATTTCAAACTGCCTCTGGGGGCGGACACTGTCACCATTCTGCCGGTCAAACGTCAGCTTAAGCAGGAGTTTGGTTTTGCCACCGCTGGTGCAACCAATGAGAGTCAGAGCCGTCCCGATTTAGCACAACAAGCGCAAATGGTCACAGGAGATTTGAATGCGGCTTTGGTGGAATGGGTTGTTCAATACCGGATTGCTGAGCCGCAAAAATACCTGTTCGAGGTGCGTAATCCTGGAGAAACCCTGCGGGATTTGTCGGAGTCGGTTATGCGCGAGGTTGTCGGTGACAGAACGGTGGACGAAGTTATCACGATTGGCCGACAGGAAATTGAAAATGAAGCACTGACCAACATGCAGGTATTGGTAGCCAAGTATGAAATTGGGGTCAGTATTGATCAGGTACAGTTGAAGAACATAAACCCGCCGCGTCCTGTGCAGGAATCATTCAATGAAGTGAACCAGGCGCAACAGGAAAAAGAGAGCTTGATCAATGAGGCCCGGCGTGAATACAACAAGGTCATTCCCTTGGCTGAAGGCGAAAAAGACCAACGCATAAGAGCAGCAGATGGCTATCGTTTGAAGCGCATCAATGAGGCTGAGGGTGATGCGGCCAGATTTAACGCGGTCATGGCGGAATACAGCAAGGCACCGAATGTAACGCGCCGGCGAATTTACATTGAAACCTTGCAGGAGGTGCTACCGGGGCTCGATAGCAAGATCATTATGGACGAAGAATCGAAACAGATATTGCCGCTTATGCACCTGAATACCGTCAAGGAGGCAGTGCAATGAAAATTACCAGCATTTTGATCGGTATAGTAGTGGGTGCCTTTTTGTTGGTTGTATCCGGTGCCTTGTACAGTGTTGATGAAACCAAGCAAGTGATCATCACACAATTTGGCAAACCGGTCGGTGAGCCGAAAACAGAGGCGGGTCTAAAATTTAAGGTGCCGTTTATTCAGCAAGTTAATCCGGTGGATAAACGTATTCTGGAGTGGGACGGTGCGCCGAGCAATATGCCAACCAAAGACAAGCTGTATATCGCAGTGGATCTGTTCGCTCGGTGGCGTATTGTTGACCCGCTGCAGTATTTCTTGCGCTTGCGTGATGAGCGCAGTGCACTGTCAAGACTTGACGATATCCTCGGTAGTGAAACGCGCAACGCGGTAGCCAAGCACGAGTTGATTGAACTGGTACGAACCACTAAAGATCGCAAACCGCTCAGAGATGCTTCGTTGTCTGAAGCTGATCTGGCCACGCTGGGTGGGCTGGTGCCGATTCGCAAGGGGCGCGCCAATGTTGAACAGGAAATATTCAAAGCGGCGGCCCCAAAAGTCCAGGTGTTCGGTATTGAGCTTCTCGATATACGCTTTAAACGCATTAATTACAACGAAAGCGTCCGCCCCAAGATCTACGAACGTATGATCAGTGAACGGCGACAGATTGCCGAACGCTTTCGCTCGGAAGGTAACGGTGAAGCCGCTCGTATAAACGGTAATCGAGAGCGTGAACTGAACCGGATTCGTTCAGAAGCCTATCGCGAAGTGGAGGAGATTCGAGGTGATGCTGATGCTAAGGCCACCGAGATTTATGCCGGTGCCTACAATCAGTCGCCAGAGGCTGCCGATTTCTACGAATTTCAGAAATCCATGGACATGTACAAATCCGTGTTGAAAGATAATTCGACATTGATCATGTCCACCACCAGCGAAGCGTTTGAGTACTTGAAATCGATGGAACCAAACGCTGAACAATAATATGTACGGGTTGTTTCATTGGCCCATTAGTCCAATAAATGCGCTATTGAGTTTGCGTAGTAACCGATGATGGCGTGCTCCTGATCACTAGCGATCAGCGCGCCATCGTCTTCTATTAAAATGTTCCTTAAGGTAAGCATGCGTACGCCTACGTCGACTGCGTAGTTGTAGTCTTCGCGCGGTAGGTAGGCACGATGGCCACGGGCTTCCAGTTGTTCGAGCAATTCGAGCACAGCTGATTTGATCTGCAACGCATCGTACCGCGCCATGGGGTTGTTGGCATAAAGGGTTGCTACCAGGGATACCGGCAGAATCGGCGTAATGCTGCCAATACGGTGCATCAGATCGTCAGCCAGTGGCGTGACATCATCAAGCTCACCCCTAGTCAGGTTATTCGACAACATCCACGCTTTCAAAGACACCGGAGCGCCGAAATTGACACAGGCATACCCGTTTCGGTAGCGTTTACCGCGTAGCGCTTGCCACAGCGTTTTAGCGCCATAACCGATGAAGGTTTGCAGAGAAAAAAGGAGGCTGCGTCGCGGTAGATTATTGGATGATCGAAGCAGCGATCGGTCCTCAATAACCCGGTCATAATTAATGCCCACGGGTATAAACACAATATCGCGAACACCGTGTGGATCGAAACCTCGAGTGATATAGCCCAGTAGTCCCATTTTGGCTTTGCCCATACTACCGTCACGGCTGAGTTTGCCTTCGGGGAATATGGCTTGCGGCACACCCCCTTCAGCCGCCATCTGGACATAACACTCGAGAACACGTCGGTACAAGGTGTTGCCTGATTCACGACGCACGAAATAGCCACCCATGGCGCGAATCAGTTGTTGCAGTGGCCATATCCGCGCCCATTCGCCCACGGCATACGACAAGGCCGTCCGTTCGGCCGCCATGTAGGTTGCCACTATGTAGTCCATGTTGCTGCGATGATTGATCAGAAAGACCACGCTGCACGATGTACTCAGTTTGCTCAATGCGTCATCGTCAGCGAAACCCAAACGCACCCGGTACAACGCGTGAACCAGTCTGCGCGCAACCCAATACGCGGCTTTAAAATAAATTAACGCATTGAATGCAGGCACTATTTCGCGAGCGTAAGTGCCAACCTTACGCATCAGTGCCTCGCGGGGCACGTCCTCAGCTACAGCCAGCTGATCGACTAATTCAATAACCCGTGGGTGGAAGGTCAACCGGTCTACCAGTACCGTGCGGCGCGTAAGCTTGAATGAGGGAATACGCAGCGCCAGGCGCGTATTGACCTCATCAATCAACCGATTAGCACGACGCCGTAATATCCACCGAACCGAGGGCAGCAGAAAATGCTGCAGTAGCCACAATGAGGCGAGCGCGAGCCCAATGAGTACAATCCACAGGGGTAGTTCGATGCTGGAACTCACGGGCCTCTCGATCGGTTGTACGGCTGGGCAGAGTATACTGTTCAGCTGTTTTGTGTATCACTGGAACCCCATTTGTGTCTGTGCCTGCTTGCCGCCTGGATCACCTCGTTGTTTGTGCCCGTTCACTGGTGCAAGGCCTCGACTGGTTCGAGAACTTATCTGGTGTGCGTATCCCTGCCGGTGGTGAACACCTTTATATGGGTACGCACAATCATCTGAGTGCGCTGTCCACAAACAGTTATTTGGAAATCATTGCGATCAATCCGCAGGCGCCAAAACCTGCGCACAAACGCTGGTTTAACCTAGACAATAATGCGCACCAGGCTCAGCTTGCATCAGCGCCAAAGCTCACCACCTGGGTGGCCGCAACGGATGATTTGGACGCCAGTTTGGCAATTGCCAAACGGGGCGGCATCGATCTGGGTACACCAGTGCCGTTAACACGAGGAGATTTGCAGTGGCGGCTGGCTTTAAGAGGCGACGGTACACTTGCGTGTGACGGCGTTTTTCCTATTCTTATTCAATGGCCTGACGGTATCAACCCTGTTGCCACCATGCAGGATCAAGGCTTGAGGTTGTTTGACTTGAGTGCGTCACATCCGCAATCAGCCCTGATGCAGCCAGTACTTGAAAAACTGGGCTTGGCTCCGCTACTCACTGTGAAAGAAGGTGTGTCGAGCCTTCAGGCATCATTGACCATTGGCCACCACAACGTAACGCTTTAAACCAAGAGTGTATACCCACAATGACTGACCCTTTACAATTAGATGCCTGGACAGCGCTGCGTGCGCACCATGCCGATATGCAAGACACATCACTGCGTGACTTGTTTGCTGCTGATAATCAGCGATTCGATACGTTTCAATTATCGGCTGCCGGTATTTTTCTGGATTTTTCCAAAAATCATATCAATGCTCAGACTCACCAACTGCTCGTAGCGCTAGCTGAAGCATCGGGTGTGCAGCCGCGTATTCAGCGCATGTTTGACGGTGAAATTGTCAACCCAACAGAGGGGCGGCCCGCCTTACACACCGCTTTGCGCAATCGTTCTGAGCGGCCTGTACTGGTCGATGCTATTAAGCTAACAGCCCTATTCATTTAACAGTCCTGTTAAGCTAACAACCCTGATTTGATAATGAATTTTACCTCTACACCAAACATTTCAGTCT
>CALKXZ010000256.1 GCA_938003775.1 uncultured Granulosicoccus sp.
TTGCCGCAAGGCTCGCTACGATCTGGCTGGGCGCGTCTACGCCGGGCAGTACGCCAACCGTAATCTGGTCGTGCCGCACTATACGATCTCTGGCGATACAGTGATACTCGGGCGTTAACACAGTCGTTATGACGTTGTTAGTAATGCGGTGGGACTTCGTCCGCTGCGGTAGTCACGGGGGTACTGTCCGGTGCCTGACTCATTCTGTTTAGTAGCTCTGTGTGCTGCATTTGCAGGCGTTCAATGTCCCGGTACTGACGTAAGATGACCTCGTTAAGCTGCTGCACGGTATTGTCCAGGTCCATTAGCTTTAGTTCTAACGTCTCAATGCGCAGTTCGATGGCATTATCACTCATAGCGTCATCACTCATAGGAATGTGTCTCTCGTGATTAGATGTCTTTGTGTGCTCATGCGTCGTCGGAGTGGTTAGCCATACCAGGCTGACTATAGCGGGTAAACAGGTAAGGGTGCACATCCGCGTATTGTGATCGGCTCCGTATGCTGTGTTGAAGCAAACAGCCAGGCAACGCTACTACCAATCGTGAGGCAGTGTTTTATTGAGTGTCAGCTGCGACCCTTGAGTCCCAATGTAGCCGCCTTTACTTAAGTCACCTAAAATCTTACCGACCATTTCGCGCGACGCGCCAATCATGTTGGCGAATTCCTGTTGGGAGTATTTACGTTGAAGGCACCTTACGCCGTCTTGCTCGACCGATAGCTCAATGAGTTTAAGCGCCAGACGCTGGTAGACATTTCTCAGTGCAAAGTTGCGGATATCGTTCGTGGCCTTGCGCAGACGCTGTGTCAATACACGGATTATGCGAAACGCTATGTCTGGGTTAAGCGAAATGCACTCGAAAAAAACGGATTTGGAAATGATCAGTACACGCGTGTTTTCCAGCGCGAGCGCAGAGGCGGTGCGTGGTTCATCGTCTAGTAGTGATATCTCGCCGATGTAACTACCGGGACCTTCGACAAATAACGTCAGTTCACTGCCGTCTTCATCACTGATGTATATTTTCACGGAGCCCGACTCGATGATGTACATACATTCACCGGTCTCGCCTTCGGTCATCAAAATACTGTTTTTGCGAAAATTTAATATACGTGAGCGTTCCACCAATAATGCCAGGGACTGGGGGTCAAGATCGGTGAATATATCGACCTGTTTAATCAGTGATTCAGCTTGCGTCATAACAGTGTCGTGCGCGTATGTCCGGTAATATTACCAGCTGTGACAGTTGTTAACAGCAAGCGCCGTAGTGGGATCTTGCCAATCGCGTAAACCGCGCTGACATACTGTGGTGACTCCTCGTTAGTTGTTGGAGTCACTGATGAAAAAGACCTTTTCCCGAACCAACAGGCCTGCCTCTTATCAAGCGGTCCCGCCCTGCAGATGCAGTGCTGAACCGGGCAAAAGCACACAGGTTAGTGGCCCAGTAGAGTACCGGTTTGTAGATGTCTGGGGTGATGATCCGAGTCTGACCCCGTGTGCAATGATTCACCATGAAACCCCAGCGCCAGAAGCGCAGGTAGTCGTGGCCTCGGCACCCAGGCGCACGTGGATGAGGCGTCTATTGGGTTGGTTCACAAATTCAGACACCATCGTTGCGGATGAATCGATCGACTATTTACCCGGTAGTCTTCCAGCCAGCACGCTGTCTTTATTGCGCCAAGATGAGCTTCAGGAGCCACCCGATTCGTAAACACACTCAACCATGGGAGACATGGGTTATACATCGAGCTGCTGGAAAACAGTGTGTGTTCTGGCGGCTCGATCTGGTTGGTAGCGTCAATCTGTCTGTATGATAGAGCTCTTTGCTGGCAACCTTGGCTGACTGGAATTAGTGGCTCTAACACCTGAAGATGTAAAACAATTCGCCCATCTGGCGCGACTGGGTATAGACCAGCGGGAACTAGAACCGTTGGCTGCGGATCTTTCAAAGTTGTTGGTTCTGGTCGAGCACCTTCAGGCGGTGGACACCACAGGTGTTGAGCCGATGGCCCACCCGGCTAGCGCAAGTCTGCAGTTACGCGATGATGTAGTCACCGAAACTGATCAGCGCGAAACCTTGCAGGCACCAGCGCCGCACACCCAAGATGGCTACTTTCTTGTGCCACGTGTCATAGAGTGACGGATTCCTAATCATGCATGACAAGACACTGGCCGCGCAGGCTGCAATGCTCGCTCAGGGTGAACTGAGCAGTGTTGAATTGGTTGAGCATTACCTTGAACGCATAGAACGATACAATAGCCGTTTAAACGCCTACCTATCCATCAATTCGCAAGGAGCACGTGACGCTGCGCAGGCGGCCGATCAGCGGCGATCACAAGGCCAAGCGGGACCATTGACCGGTATTCCCATTGCGCACAAAGATATTTTTTGCACCACACAAGGTAAAACCACCTGTGGTTCGCGCATGCTTGAAAACTTTATTGCCCCGTACAACGCAACCGTGGTGGATAAGTTAAATACGGCAGGTGTCGTCACATTGGGTAAGGCGAACATGGACGAATTTGCCATGGGATCGTCTAACGAAAACAGCTATTTTGGCCCGGTTGCTAACCCCTGGCAGCATGATCGTATACCGGGTGGGTCATCCGGCGGTAGTGCTGCCATTGTTGCGGCTCAGCTGGCAGCTGCGGCGACAGGTACAGATACCGGTGGCTCTATCCGGCAACCGGCAGCCTATTGTGGAATCACGGGTATAAAGCCCACCTATGGCCGAGTTTCGCGCTACGGCATGATCGCGTTTGCCTCGAGCCTTGACCAAGGTGGCCCCTTGGCAAGAACGGCTGAAGATTGCGCGTTATTGTTGCAGGCTATGGCAGGACATGACGAGCGTGACTCGACCAGTAGTCCTGCTGCCGTGCCGGACTACTGCGCCGATCTGAACAAACCCCTGAACGGATTGCGCATTGGGATACCCGATGAATATTTTACGGATGGGCTAGACAGTGCAGTGGGTGACTGTATCACTCAAGCCTTGGCATCGCTGGAACAAGCGGGTGCCACTCTCAAGCGAATTTCGCTACCCAGCCAGGGCCTGTGATCCTGCGGTAGTAGTCGACGCATGTACGTTTGACATTAACAACATAAGCACGCATCAATGACACATTTTAACGGGGCGCCATCCACGCGTCATACGCGCATCTTCGTG
>CALKXZ010000257.1 GCA_938003775.1 uncultured Granulosicoccus sp.
ATGGGCGGTGGATCTGCTTGCATGAAGAGGCTCCGGGGGTTAACCAATTATACCTGCCTGCAACGGGCTACTCCAAAAAGCTGAGATCTCCTCGGCCGCGTCGGGTAACGTCTATTTCACCGCGATCATCGATAGTCAAAACCGTCGTCGGCTCAAATCCGCAGTGACCCCCGTCAATAATTAGATCGACATGCTTTTCCAGCAAATCACGGATATCCTCAGGGTCAGTCTCGGGAAGATCCTTACCCGGCATAATCAGAGTACAGCTCAGCAGCGGCTCTCCCAGCTCATCGAGCAAGGCCTGGCAGATGGCATTGTCAGGAATGCGGATTCCTATCGTTTTTCTCTTCGGATTCTGCAATCGTCGCGGCACTTCGTTCGTGGCTTTAAGAATGAATGTATAGGGTGCGGGCGTCAATGATTTGAGCGTGCGATAGGTCGAATTGTCAACGCGGGCATAGGTGGCGATATCGGACAAGTCCCGGCACACCAGTGTAAAATTGTGTTTCGTATCGGTTTTGCGAATCCTGGCAATGCGCTCCATGGCCTGCTTGTCACCCACACTGCAACCCAGTGCGTAACATGAATCTGTAGGATAGACAATAACGCCGCCGTTACGAATGATGCTCACTGACTGGGCTATCAATCGCTTCTGTGGATTATCCGGATGAATCTCGAAAAACTGGCTCATTTGTTGCGCCGTGTACGAACCGAAATAGTGATTGTACGCCGAAGCGGTGCATAGCTTGCATAGTCAGCTCAATCATCTGAATTCAAGAACCAGAACCAGGCTCAACATACTATGTACGCAGCTCCCGCATTCGTATTAACAGCACTGTTTGCTCTTAGCCCGACCCTACACGCTCAGGCCAATCCGGATGAATCCTTGCCTGAGGGCGTACTAGCCAGCGTTAACGGGCGTCCTATCGCTGCTATGTCGGTCGATAACGTAGCCCAGCAACTTACTGCCAGTGGCCAGGAAGCGCAAACAGATCAGATTCTGGACGAACTGATCAACCTGGAAGTACTGACCCAGGCTGCCGAACAAGCCGGACTGGATAAAACACCCGAGATCTCCTCCGCATTGCAACTGCAGTACACACAAACCATGGCCAACGCCTACCTGGCGCGCAAGGGCGCTGAAATGGCCTTCAGCGAAGAGGAACTCAGAGCAGAGTATGAGTCACAATCCGCCACCGTGGACCGCGCTGAATACCGAGCCAGCCATATCCTTGTGGAAACTGAAGAAGAGGCCAACAATGTGCTGGCCGAACTGGCCGCTGGCAAGAAATTTGATGCCCTGGCGAAAATCCATTCTATTGATCCGGCCGGAGAAAACGGGGGCGATCTGGGATGGTTTCAAAGTACAACTATGGTGGCAGAGTTCACCTCGGCGGTAGCACTGATGGAACCGGGCGACATCAGCAAAGAGCCGGTGCAGTCAGAATTCGGCTTTCATATCATCAAGCTCAACGATAAACGCGATGCCGCATTACCAGACTTCGACTCAGTCAAGCCAGGACTAACCAATCTGGCGGTTCGCAAGGCATTGGCCAAACACGTGGATGAACTGCGCACCAATGCCGACATCAAAACACGCTAACTGGCCTACTCAACAAGCGCGATAGCCAGATCCATCACATTGGTGCCGGTGGGTCCGGTTGTCACCAGCGCACCGAGCGCGTCCAAGCACGCCCCGGCATCGGCCCTTTGCAGATAACGATTGATATCAAGTCCGGCCTGAACAGAATCAGCATACGTCCGTTGGCTGACGATACCACCGGCATCGCCTGTGGGTCCGTCAGTACCATCTGTGCCACAAACCAGAACTGAGACGGACTCTAACGCTGCCAGGGGTAGCGCCAATGCCAGACTCAAGTGCTGGTTTCTTCCGCCTCGACCCGGTTCGGATGGCAACACCACCGTCGGCTCACCGGCCCAGATATACAGGCCCGGCGCTAGGTCAGGCTGAGTCAATACGCCAATGATTCTGTCGATGACATCGGGCATTGGACCATGCAAACTGCCTTGTAGCTGTACTAATAATCCCTGGGCCTGGGCAGCGTCGACCACGGCTGCTTGAGCAATCGCTGATGAGGCGATGATGTGCGTACTGATTTGTTGCCACACGGACAGCTGCGCTCCCATCCCGGTTGTGGCGTCTGGCACGAGCAGCCCGGAACCAATATCTTCAGGTTTGTCACCAGGTACATCGCTGATTAATAATTGCAGTACCGGACAACTGACATAGCGCGCCAGTTTGCCACCTTTTATCTGCGACAAGCTCCGCCGCTGCCGATTCATTTCACCAATGGGTGCGCCACCGGCAAGCAATTGATCTGTGTGCTGAGTCAGATCTGCCAAGTTCAATCCATCATTCAGGTGCTCAACCAGTGCGGAGGTGCCACCTGACACTAAAAACAACAACTGATGATCAGCTGGAATGCTGGCCACAAAGCGTGTCAATTGTAATCCGGCATCCAGTGATGACTGATCTGGAACCGGGTGCGCAGCCTCTAGCGTACTCAGGCGTGAGTCAGCACGAAGCTGATCGCTTAAATGACCGTACTTGGTAATAACCAAACCCGATACAAGCTTGTCACCCAGCACTTCTAGCGCACCTAATGCCATGGCATCAGCTGCTTTACCCAGCGCCACCAGATGGACCTTGGGTGGCAATTGCATCGGCTGCAGGCTACGTTTAGTTGCCTGCCTGCCGCCGACGGCATCCACGCCTGCATGAAAGAGATTCAGTAATAACGTCGCTTTTGCTTCCGGTGTCATGAACGTTTTTATACCCCGGTCAATGAATTAAACTTGCGACAGCGCTTGCTCAAGGTCACACCGTAAATCGCCAACATCCTCTAGTCCCACTGCAAGGCGTACCAATGCATCACCAATACCAGCCAGCTCACGATCCTCAGCGCTCATTCTGCCATGAGTGGTGGTCGCCGGGTGTGTGATGGTGGTTCGAGCATCACCTAAATTGCCGGTAATTGAACACAGATTGACGGCGTCTATGAGTCGCCATGCGGCTGCCTGGTCGCCATGTACTTCGATGGATAAAATGCCACCTGACGCACTCTGCTGCTGCCGCGCCAAGGCCGCATCCGGATGTGATTCAAGTCCCGGATAATGAACACGCTTTACCGCGGGGTGCGATTGCAACCAGTTGGCCAACTCAGCTGCATTGTGCGAATGCTGTCGCATGCGTAGGCTGAGTGTTTCCAGGCCTTTGATAAACACCCAGGCGTTGAACGGGCTCATGCACGGTCCGGCACTGCGCATAAACGCCGTCAGTTTCTCAATAAGCTGTGCAGAGCCAACAACAGCACCACCGACACACCGTCCCTGACCATCCAAGTATTTAGTAGCCGAGTGAATCACTATATCGGCGCCTAATACTAGGGGTTTTTGCAACGCTGGCGTACAAAAGCAATTGTCTACGATCAGTTGTGCACCGTGCGTATGCGCAAGCTGTGCAAAGGCTTTAATGTCGGCTAATTCAGTCAGCGGGTTGGTCGGTGTTTCCAGGTACAGGAATCGGGTGTTGTGGTTGATCAATGGTGCCCAACTGTCCACCTTGAGATTATCCGCCCAGCGAACGGTGATTCCGTAGCGCGGCAGAAAATTCTTGAACAGATTGACTGTGCTACCAAACATGTTTCGGGTGGCGACGATTTCGTCACCTTGTTGCAAGCTTCCTAGTAACAGCGTCGTGGTTGCCGCCATACCCGATGCGGTCCCTATGCAAGCCTCACCGGCTTCAAGTTTGGCCAAACGCTGCTCAAATATCTGCACGGTGGGGTTAGTAAATCGCGAATAGATCGGTCCAGCAGATTCACCACCAAAACGTGCCGCAGCCTCTGCAGCACTGGCGAACACATAACTGGATGTCGTCATGATGGGTTCGCTGTGTTCACCGTACTGTGAGCGCTCAAAACCACTGCGTATGGCCAACGTATCGTCAGCCCACACTGGCTTATTGCTCCCTGTCGGGGAGTTACTGTCGGATGTCACGATATCAGGGCCTTGTTCAAATGACTGCTCAGGGGCGTATCAAGAGTACGCCTTAGAACGGTATACTACTGTATCTGCGTTACCTTATTTTCTTGTACCGTGTCGCTAACGCGCTTGTTTCGCCTGAACTTAACATTCCTAACCCGCTTGAGCCTTGTAATAGGCTTGTTGCTAAGTACCACTGCGCAATCAACCGATCGGCTGCTCTCGCAGGAGCAATGCCTGGCACAACTCGATGCGGCCGTCGCCGAAGCGACCCATAAGATGTCAGATACCCGTCGCGTGGAACGGCGATTTAAGCAGTTGGAACAATCTTGTCCTCACTTACCGCAGCTGGCCCATAACCTAGGGGTCTTGGCTGGACGCAACGGCCAATGGCCAGAAGCTGTCCGCCATTTTGAACGATCCTTGCAGGCAGACAGCCGAGCATCCATGACGCACTCTCATCTGAAACAGATTTTCGAGCATCGAGCGGCCGTTGCCTATGCCCGCGCACTACAGACATCCCTCGTAGCGATCGAGCCAGTGCTGCAACTGCAAAGCTCCAAAGATCAGAACGCCGATGCTAAACAAGGCAATCAACAACGATCCGATCTGCACACCATCAGCACTATCGAATACGAGCTTTTCGCTTGGTGGCAGTCACTGCAAGGCAGCGTTGGTCTGCACGAGCATTACACCAGTGATTTTAACAAGGACGCGATACGCCTGTCGCGCCAGCACTTCCGAGGGCGGCAATGGCACGATATGCAACGCGAAATAGCCTTTACGGCTCGTGATTCAGTTGTCATTGTCAGCGATCAATACCACAACCGTACATTACTGTTGATGCGATTGGTGGGCAGTCGATGGAAAATCTACCAAGAGACGCGTTTGTAATCATGCTATTTTTCTCGCCAATATTGGTCTTATTGATAGTGCTAAGTACGTCTCTTAATGCAAGTGCAGCACCCCATGAGTCGCCAAATTCAGCACGGGCATTAGACCGGCAAGTAGCGGCAACGCTAGACTCACTAAGCCTCGGCGATATCAACCAAGCAAGGGTATTAGCCCGACAGTTGGCCAGGCAGTTTCCGCGTTTTTCGCTCGGTCAGTTACTCTCAGCAGAACTTGAATCGGCGGCGGCGTTTCAGACGGTGCATGCAGCAGGTACTTCACCAATGAGTCAGTCATTGATCAATCTGCTACTCGAAGCCCAGGCGCGGAAGCGTACATTAACAGGTCCCCGTGATGACCAACTCGTACCTGAGGGCGTTATACAGATCGGTAAACATATCAGTGATCTATTGCTAATAGATCTGGGACGTTCAACATTATTTAATCTGAGCGTCGGAGAACAGGAACGAGCGCCTTATATCACTGACTCACACTACATCAGCAGCGGCAAGGCAGGCTACGGTAAACAACGAGAAGGTGATAACAAGACACCACTGGGGATCTACCGCATAACCAGCCACAGATCGGATGCCTCATTGCCCGATCTGTATGGCTCTGGTGCACTAACACTGAACTATCCGAACAACCTGGATCGTTATTTAGGGCGCACTGGCTCCGGCATCTGGCTGCATGGCGTGCCGCACAGCCAACGCAGCCGCCCTCCTCGATCTAGCGAAGGCTGTGTCACGATGTCCAATGAACATTTGACGGCACTGACCCACCGGGTTAAACCGGACGAAACGGTGGTGATGTTGTCACATGACGTTGTGTGGGTGAGTACGGAACATATCAGCGCTCAACGCAAGGCGCTGCGACAGCTTTTCCGGCAGTATCAGGATGCCTGGGCGAGCGCCAATCAGACCACCATACAGGCCTTATACGAATCACCGATTGACGGCTCTGCATCCACCACCACCCACAAGGTTGATCGGGAATCTGTAGCTGGCATCGATGCATCAGACATCAGTATTTTTATCAATCCTGTTATCCGATCAACAACAGACCCAGTCAGACAAAATACAAGCGAGCGCACATTACGCGATCATCAGCCATCCGCGCATCACGTTGTCATGAACATGCGTACAAGTGTAGAAAACGAGACACAACTCACACTTTATTGGGTCAAGAATAAGCATCAACAATGGAAAGTGGTGGCAGAGCAGTGGGACGGGTTGGATTCGTGAAAACCCGCTGTATTTGCCCGACTAAACCGCTCTGAACACCTCGTTGACTATCTAAAGTCTCGGTGCTCCATGCCGCTCACCTTGATAGGGAACGGTAACGTTCTTGCGTTACCTTACAACGAATCGTCGTCATCACACTATTCAATGCTGTTTAGGAATCTTTTCAAAAGCGAGAATAAGGAGCCAGAGGTACGTCATCGACGTGCATCTGCCCCTAAACGTGAGCGCACGCAAAAGACTCGAAAGCATCATGAAAAAATCGATGTAAAAGACTTACGTGTCGGCATGTTCGTGGTGGAACTGGACAAGCCGTGGGAAGAATCCAGCTTCATGTTTCAGGGGCTGGAGATCAAGTCGCCAGCAGATGTGCTGGCTGTTCAGAAGGAATGCTCGTTCGTTTGGGTTGACTACGATGAGTTCAGTCTGAAGAGTCCGGTTAAAGGATCCGGTTTGCCAGCAGCAGGCGTGGGATCAATTCTGGACAGTGGTGTGGCTGTTGAAGATGAATTCGATGCGGCCAAAGAAGTGCATGATCTGGCCAGTCAGACTATATCCACATTGTTCGAGGAAATTCGTCTCGGTGCTGAGATTGACGGTGGCAAGGTCAAACAGGCGGTCAACGGTTGTGTTGACAGTATTTTACGTAACCCGGATGCCTCGGTCTGGCTGACTCGTATTCAAGCCAAACATGAGCCGACTGCGCAGCATTCGCTCAATGTGGCGGCATTGAGTATTGTCATGGCGAAATCAATGGGCATGACAAACCGTGAAATGGAAGATATTGGTGTGTGTGGCATGTTGCACGACGTTGGTAAGACCAGTCTGTCATCCGAAATACTGGAAAAGACTGGACCGCTGGATGAAAAAGAACTAGCCGAGATGCGCAAGCACGCACGTTATGGTCGGGATATTTTACTCTCAACCAAAAGTGTTATGTCCGGTGCGGCGGATGTGGCGCACTCGCATCATGAACGCCCTGACGGACAAGGCTATCCACGTAACCTGGATGACGATAGCATTCCACTGTACGCCAAGATTGTCTCGATTGCTGAGGCATACGACACCATGACGATCAATCAACCTTACCGCGCGGCACGCTCACCATCAGATGCCTTACAAGAACTCTACGCGCAGCGCGGCAAACAGTTCGACGAAGATCTGGTCATACGGTTTATCGACTCAGTGGGTATTTTTCCGCCAGGCAGTATTGTTGAAATGCTCAATGGTGAAGTAGGCATCGTGTTGTCCAACACATCCGACAAGCTGCGACCACGCGTTATTATGATTCTCGATGCCATTGGTGAACCCACCGCACAGCGTATTGTTGATCTATCGCAGTTAGACGTGGACAACGAGGGCAATATTTACCAAATCAAGACTACGCACAGCGATGGCGCCTACGGAATTGACGTTGGTGACTTTCAACGCGCCGGTCTGCGTATGGGTTAGTGTTGGGCGAGTTAAAGTACCAGCAGATCATCAGTGACATTCTGCTCTCGTTTGGCATTGTCAGAGCGTTGTTGCTGTAATGCATTTAAATACGATTTATCAACATCCCCTGTTACGTATTCGCCAGTAAAGCAACTGGATTCAAAATTGTCGATCGGATGCTTGTCATACCGCACCGCTTCAACCAGGTCCTCGATTGTCTGGTACACGAGCCAATCGGCACCAATTTCCTTCTCGATCTGCTCTGTGGTTCGGTCGTGAGCGATCAGTTCATCTGCTGCCGGCATATCAATACCGTAGACATTCGGGTAGCGCACGGGTGGTGCTGCTGAAGCCAAATACACTTTCCGCGCACCGGCATCGCGCGCCATTTGTACAATCTGTCCGGATGTGGTGCCTCGCACAATTGAATCATCGACCAACAGTACCGTTTTACCACTGAATTCAAGCTCAATCGGGCTGAGCTTTTGACGTACTGACTTTTTGCGCAATTGCTGACCCGGCATAATAAAAGTACGACCGATATAACGATTCTTGATAAAGCCTTCGCGGTATTTAACGCCCAAGTGGAAGGCGACTTCTAAGGCTGAGGTTCTACTGGTATCCGGGATTGGGATAACCACATCAATGTCATGATCGGGACGCTTCTGCAAGATGCGCCTGGCCAGCGTCTCCCCCATGCGCAGACGTGATTTATACACCGATATGTTGTCAATAATGCTATCGGGTCTTGCCAGGTACACGTACTCAAAAATACACGGTGACAATACCGGGTTCTGCGCGCATTGCTGCGTATGCAGATTTCCTTGGGTATCAATGTACACCGCTTCACCCGGTGCAATGTCCCGCATCAGCGTAAATCCAAGCCCTTGTAACGCAACACTTTCCGAGGCAATGGCGTATTCAATACCCGTAGCCGTGACACGCTGCCCAATGACCGCTGGTCGTATGCCTAGCGGATCGCGAAAGGCAAAAACACCTCGACCAACAATCATACCGATAACCGCGTAAGCACCACGGCAACGTCGATGCACCGCAGCAACGGTTGCGAAAATCATTTCAGCACTCAGGTTGGTGCTGGGTTTAAGATCCTGCAATTCGTGAGCAAACACATTCAGCAGTACTTCACTGTCTGAACGCGTATTGATATGCCGTAGATCGGATTCGAACAACTCACGTTGCAATACATCGGAGTTGGTCAGGTTGCCGTTGTGCCCCATGACAATGCCATAGGGTGAATTAACGTAAAAAGGTTGGGATTCAGCCTGACCCGATGTACCCGCTGTCGGGTAACGAACATGCGCAAGACCCATATTGCCATCCAGCCGCTGCATGTCGCCTGCCCTGAATACATCCCTGACAAGACCAGCACCCCGTCGCAGAATGAGACGTCCTTCATGGCTGGTTGCGATACCGGCAGCGTCCTGACCGCGGTGTTGTAACAGTGTTAGACCATCATACAATCGTGTACTGACCGCTTCTGTTCCCACTATCCCAATGATGCCGCACATGATGATCAATAACCCGTTGGAGTAAAGTCGAAGTGTTGGCCGATATCCTCGGGCAGCCGAGCATGTATGCTCTGCGCTACGGTTTGAAACCTGGGTACCAGTAACGAATCCCGCCACCAGCGCTCCTGTTTCAACTCTGGTACCAGATTGGCTGCCAGCAGCAGCAATACAATTATTACAGCGCCGCGAATAACACCAAATACAGTACCAATAGCCCGGTCAGCGATGCCTAATCGGCTGCTAGCCACTACCTTGCCCAGCATCCAGCTAGCCAGGTTACCGACCAGCAGTGTGCCAAAGAACAAAATAACAGCGCTAATGGTGGCACGGGCTTGCGGGCTTTCCATGCTGTTCATAGGCAGTAACACGGCAAAGCGGCTGGTGAAAAATAGGGTAAACAGGATAGCTGCCAGCCAAGTGCCCAGGCTCATGGCTTCGCGGAAAAAACCGCGCAGAAAGCTGATTAGCGCGGAGATGGCAATGACTGCCAGGATGGCGATATCTACTTCTGACACGTCCGGAATTCTTCCGCCTGTGAGGCCATATGAATCACTGCGCGAATGGTAACAAAAGCGCTGTGCTTCAGGTGGCTAAGGGTAGCTAAGTATCGTCGCATCACGCCCCAGCAGCGCGACAACCCTGTCGCGAGCTTCGCCGGCGCTCTGCTCACTGATCATCGGACCCACCAAGACCCGAAAGGGTTCATTCTCAGAATCCCGGTCGCGAACAAACGAGGCGAAACCAGCCTGCCTGAGTTGATCACGCATGGCCACCGCGTTGTTTTGCTCAGTGAAACTGCCCGCTTGCACAACCCAGGCTGTCAGCGGTGCACTCAGTCGATTCTGCTGCAACGTATTGCGCACAGCCCGCTCGGCCTGTATGTCATTGGGCGGATCATCTCCACTGAATTCGATGTCCGACGTTTGTCGGTCCGCCGAGCGCATGTCAGGGATTTGCTGGGTAACACGATTACCTTGTCCGTCGACGATGCTTGGTGGCTCTTCGCGTAGTTTCTCAACACGCCTAAATTGGCTCTCACTACCCGCACCGTCTAGTAACAACGGCAATACGATGACCATGATGGCGATAAACACCGCAGCACCCCACAGGCGCTGGCGCTGGTTATTATCGTTATCATTGTCAAAGGATTCCATGCTCATTCACTAGCAAGTTTCATTCTGGCAAGTACCCGACAGACCGATTTGCGCCTGGACGGCCGCTATGGTGTGAAACGAGCCAGCAACCAGCACCGCATTAGCGCTAGACTGTGCAGCTTCCAGCGCACAATGCACGGCCTTGTCGATCGAATGATAGGCCGTCACAGGTGCTTGCGCTCGTTGACGTACTGCGTTCGCAAGATCGCTCACAGCCTGGGTGCGGGGCCCATCCAGTTCAATGCAATGCCAAGCCGCTGCCACTGGATTCAGTGCATCGACTATACGGTCTATGTCCTTATCGTTTAACACGGAGAACACAACCTGTCCGTGCGCCTCTCCTAACTGCTCCCGCCAGGTTTCTGCCAACGCACGTGCAGCTGCAGGATTGTGGGCCACATCCATTATCAGCGTCACGCCGTTGCGCTCGTGGCGTTCAAAGCGGGCCGGTACGCTAGCTTGCATTAAACCCTTCGTAATCAGCGCTTCAGGCACTGGCAATCGTGCCTGCAATTGTTTGACAACACTCACCGCGCAGCCTGCATTTCGCCGTTGATGTTGTCCGGGTAATCGGGTGCGTGGTAGATCCTGTGCTGGCCAGCCACCCACATGTTCCAGATTAATCCCCTGTTCGCGCGCAAACGACCACAGTGAATCAGGCGGATCAACCTCTCCCACTACCAGTGTTCTATCGGCTCGACCTATTGCCGCTTTCTCGGTTGCGATAACACTGATATCGGACCCAAGATAAGCCTCATGATCTAACGCGATGCTGGTCACCACCGAACAATCAGCGTCCCAGATATTGGTCGCATCTAGCCGCCCTCCCAGACCCACTTCTAACAAATAGACATCACACTGGCACTGCAAAAAAACGCGCATGGCAGCCAGTGTTGTGTACTCGAAGTATGTCAGTGACTGCGGTGTTCGCTGCGCCTCGACAAACGCCAGCGCCTCAACGATATGTGACGCCTCTGCCATCTGACCGTTTATACGGATGCGTTCCCGAAAATCATGAATGTGCGGCGAACAATAGGCGCCGACACGATACCCAGCTGCTGTATAGATAGCCGACAACATAGCCACTGTGGACCCCTTGCCATTGGTGCCACCCACTAGCACTAAGGGTTTTTGTACCGGGCGCAATTGCAGACGGTCTGCAACCTCACTGACCCGCTCCAGTCCCATATCAATGGCCACAGGGTGAATCGTTTCAAGCCACCTAAGCCACTGCGCCAATGATGCTCCTAGCGCTGGCGGTTCAGACACCGGACTATCCTGGTGCGGCGACGCGTGCGTCATCATATTTCAGCACGGGCTTATCACCCAGCTTGGCCAACAACCTGGCCAGCATATCCCGCATATCGCGACGATCACAGATCAGGTCAATGGCACCGTGCTCCAGTAAAAATTCACTACTCTGGAATCCCTCTGGTAATTTTTCGCGCACGGTTTGCTCAATGACGCGACGGCCTGCGAAGCCTATCCTAGCGCCTGGCTCCGCGATGATGATGTCGCCCAGCATGGCCAATGATGCAGAAACGCCGCCCATGGTAGGGTCAGTCAATACCGATATATAGGGTATTCCTCGATCAGCAAGTTTGCGCAACTGAGCACTGGTCTTACCCATCTGTAGCAGAGAAAACAGAGCTTCCTGCATGCGCGCGCCACCGCTGGCACTGAAGCAGATGAAAGGTATTTCTTTTTCTAAAGCAACATCGCATGCGCGGGTAAAACGCTCACCCACCACCGAGCCCATAGAGCCTGCCATGAAGCTGAAATCAAAGACACCGACCACCACTGGCATGCCCTTCAGTTTGCCTTCCATGACAATCAGAGCGTCCTTTTCACCTGAATCCTTGGCCGCTTGGGTCAGTCGATCCTTGTAACGTTTAGAGTCCTTGAACTTGAGCATGTCAACCGGTTCAACACTAGCGCCAATCTCTTGCTGATCCCCCGAATCGAGCAGGCGTTCAACACGCACCCGGGCACTGATCAACATATGGTGCCCACATTTGATACACACATCCTGCGCCCGATCCAGTTCCGCGTGATACAGCACGTTGGAACAGTGATCACACTTAACCCACAGCCCTTCAGGCACGTTGCCCTTGTCTTCAATACGCGTACCGATGCGCGCTGGAATCATTTTTTCGAACCAGCTCATGCGCGGTATGCCACCGAGGAACGGTTTTTTCTCGGTGTCTTTGGGCTTGTCGTCACCGCTCATGCCGCCACTCCGGCCTGGGCGTCCATCGCCAACCGCATCGTGTTAACGGTATCGAACATTTTCTGATGCAAGATGTCTGGATCAGCGCCGTGTTCTCCCACCAGTGACACTAATACGCTGCCCACTACCACAGCATCAGCGGTTGCCGACACAGCCGCCGCCGACTCCGCATCTCGAATACCAAAACCCACAGCCACCGGCAGCGATGCAAACGATTGAATGTGCGCCACTTTGGCAGCCACCTCGTCGGTGTTCAGATTGGCGGCACCTGTTACCCCTTTCAGCGACACGTAATAAATATAGCCACTGGCCTTCTCACACACTTGCCGTAATCGCGCATCGGGCGTCGTTGGTGAGAGTAGGAAGATGCTATCCAGTTGGCGAGCATTCAGTTCGTCTGTCAGTTCTGCCGCCTCTTCAGGCGGCATATCAACGGTCAGTACGCCGTCCACGCCAGACTCACTGGCAAGCTGCGCAAACCGCTTGTATCCCAACCGTTCGACAGGATTCAGGTAGCCCATTAATACCACCGCTGTATCTTGATCAGAGTCGCGAAATTGTTTGACCATGTCCATGACTTGGGTCAGTGTCACGTTATTTTCTAAGGCACGCTCACAGGCTGCCTGGATCACTGGTCCATCCGCCATGGGATCTGAGAATGGCACACCAAGTTCAATAATATCCGCACCGGCCTTGACCAGTGTGTGCATCAACGCAAGCGTTGTATCCAGATCCGGGTCACCGGCCGTGATGTACGGCACGAGCAACTTACGGTTAGCATTGGCACTAAATCGCGCGGCAATGCGCCCCGTCCTTTCCACCACGGCTGAAGCTTGAGTCACAGAGTGATCCCTTCGATATCGGCCAGGGTGTTGATGTCTTTGTCACCCCGACCGGAGAGGTTAACAACGATGTTCTTGTCTTTACCGAGTGTTGGAGCAATCTTCACGGCATGAGCAATAGCATGGGCTGATTCCAGCGCCGGAATTATACCCTCGATCCGACACAGCTTGTGGGTTGCTGCCAATGCCTCAGAATCGGTAGCCACCTCATACTGGACACGACCGATATCCTTGAGCCAAGCATGCTCAGGACCAACGCCTGGGTAGTCCAGCCCAGCCGACACGCTATGCGTTTCAATAATCTGCCCGGCCTCGTCTTCCATCAGATACGTGCGGTTGCCGTGCAAAACACCCGGTTTACCCGCGCTCAGTGGTGCAGCATGCCGCCCAGTTTCCAGCCCGTCGCCACCGGCTTCCACGCCTATTAATTTCACCTGCTTGTCGTCTAAAAACGGATAAAAAGCCCCAATGGCATTGGACCCCCCGCCTACGCAGGCAATGATCGCATCAGGCAGGTGGCCAATATGTTCCAGCGACTGTTCTTTGATCTCCTTACCAATAACACTGTTGAAATCGCGCACCATTGTGGGGTACGGGTGAGGACCGGCTGCGGTACCGATTATGTAAAACGTATCGTCAACATTGCCGACCCAGTCACGCATGGCCTCATTCAACGCATCTTTCAATGTTTTTGAACCCGAGGTTACCGGTACAACTGTCGCACCAAGTAATTTCATGCGATACACATTGGGTGCCTGTCTGACAATGTCTTGCTCACCCATGTAGACAATGCATTCCATACCCCAACGCGCACAGACCGTAGCGGTTGCCACACCGTGCTGCCCCGCACCGGTTTCAGCAATGATCCGCTTTTTACCCATACGCCGGGCCAACAATGCCTGACCCACCGTGTTATTTATTTTGTGTGCGCCGGTATGGTTGAGATCTTCACGCTTGAGCCATATTTGCGCACCGCCAAGCTCCTCTGACCAACGCCGGGCGTGGTACAGCGGATTGGGGCGGCCAACAAAGTTTTTCAGCTCCCATTCAAATTCTGCAATGAATTCGTTATCCAGCCGGTAGCGTTCGTAGGCTTCCTGCAACTCACTCACCGGGTCCATTAGGGTCTCGGCAATGAAACTGCCGCCGTAGACGCCAAAGTGCCCTTGCTTATCCGGGTACTCTTGGCTGATCTCACCATCAAACGGGGTGGTTACTGTGTTCATACGCAAAACTGTCTCTGTCAATGCTAAAAAATGCTTACTGTGCGGCCAAAGCCTGAGAATCGGCTGAGGCCACCGCTGCCAGAAACGCTGTCATCGCCGTTGCAGATTTAACGCCTTTTGTACGCTCCACACCTGAGCTGACGTCTACCGCGTGCGGTGCTACGCGCGTTATAGCCTCTTGTACGTTGTGCGGATCAAGACCGCCTGCCAAAATTATTTGCTCTGGTTTTTTATTCGCAGCAGCATTGCCTTCGAGCAGCGCCCAGTCAAATGCGTGGCCAGTTCCACCCAGTTTTCCAGGCTCATTGCTATCAAATAGGAAACCACCTGCCCGTTTAAACTGCGCCAACTCGCCCTGCCCAGGCATACCGCCACCCAAACCGATAGCCTTCAGGTAAGGCCGGTTAAATTGTTCACAGAATGCGGCACTCTCTTGGCCATGAAACTGCGGCACGATTCCTGGTATTAGCGCCAGCACGTCTTGGACCTCCTGTGCGCTGGCGTTCAGAAACAACCCAACCGGTGCCACAAACGGTGACAATTCTTCAATAATGCCAGCGGCCGCCACCGGCGAAATGTAACGGGAACTGGCAGCAACAAAAACAAAGCCGAGTGAGTCCACACCCAGCTGCTGCGCCAACAGGGCGTCTTGCAGGCGTGTGATACCGCAGATTTTGACTCGGGTTCGTCGCGCCATTATAGTTACGAACCTTACCAGATATAGCCGCCAATCGCCCGGTCAGTCGAGTGTTCAGTGGTTCACGGATGCCAAGGCTGCGCCTTATTATTTTCAAAATCCGGCACACCGAATTCATCGGGGTAGCGAGGCTGCAAAAAGCACAGTCCGTTTGGTGGGGCCGTTACGCCTGCGCGTGTGCGATCCTTCAAAGCCAGCAGTGTTCCCATCCATTGAACAGGCTGGTCGCCTCGGCCAATGGCCAACAGGCAACCGGTTAAGATACGCACCATGTTGTGCAAAAATCCGTTGGCAGTGATGTCGATAATAATTCGGTCCTGCACGCGCCTAATATTTATACGCTTGATCAGGCGGCGCGCATGTTTTGCCTGACAATCGGCTGATCGAAAACTGTTGAAATCGTGCTCGCCGAGTAAGACTTGTGCCGCATCATGCATGCGCGTTGCATCGAGTGGCACGCGCTCCCAACCCAGTGTGCCAGCTTGGTAACCAGGCCGTGTGGATCGATTCAGGATCGTGTATCGGTAACTACGATCTATGGCTGAGAATCGCGCATGAAAATCATCCGGCATTAGCGCTGCCCAGTGCACAGCTACGCGTCTGTCCAGGTGGGAATTGACGCCGAAACTCCATGCTCTTAAGGGTCTGTCCAGCGACGTATCAAAATGTACAACCTGGGCCGCGGCATGGACGCCGGTGTCGGTTCGGCCAGCACAGTAAACCGTGACTGGCTCCTGAGCAATCGCTCTCAGCGCTGATTCCAATTCTGCCTGCACCGAATGACAGTGAGGTTGGCGTTGCCACCCACAAAAACCCGCACCGTCATATTCGACGGCGAGGGCTATTCGTTTTGATGTCACATCAGGAGATCTTGCGCAGCAACGTTTCCGCCTCTGTCACCTGCTCGGGGCTGCCGCTTTTGACAATCTCGCCAAGCGCACTGCTGGCAGAATCTTTATCGCCCATGTCTATGTAAGCCTTCGCCAAGTCCAGCATAGTATCCATTTCATCGGCACTCTCAACACTTGCGCCACCTACAGCATCGTCAATTAACAGATCGTTGTCAGCCGAGAGATCTGGCAAGTCCAGATCACTTAAGTCAGCGTTCAGTAATTCACTGGTGTCAAGCTCTAGGTCACCGGAGAGTTGATCTAAGTCTAGCGTTAGGTCCTCTGCCGATCCCATGACATCATCCAGTCCATCCAAGCCAATCAATTCGTCGGTCGAGTAAGAAAGGCAAATTTCGTACAACTTTTATTGGTTACCTACAAAAGCAATATGTACTTATTCAATACCCTGATAGCAACAAGCTAGGTGGCTTTTCTCAATATATAACACAGGGAGCAAATATTAC
>CALKXZ010000258.1 GCA_938003775.1 uncultured Granulosicoccus sp.
CGAATTGCTGATCAAGATTGGTGAGTATCAGTCCGGTGCTCATGCCAAACAGTTCAAACGCATGCGACGCTCGTTGCGCAAACTACGCACCTGGATGGGACGATTGCAGCGAGAGCTGGAACGTCAGCTTGGGCGGGTTCCGACAGAGGCCAAAGAGAAAGCGGATGAGTTAATCCACTTGGCCAAGCGTCTGATCGAGCAAGTCAAGAGTACGAAAACCAAGAACAAGCTGTATTCATTGCATGAGCAAGCGGTTGATTGCATCTCAAAAGGCAAAGTGAGAAAGCGTTACGAGTTCGGCATTAAAGTGGGCATCGTGTGTACGCAAAATAGAACTTTGTGACACGTATGCGCAGCTATTCTGGCAACCCGTATGATGGCCATACGCTGGATTATATGTTGCAACAATCTGAAGTGATCACATCAAGAGCTGCAAAAACCGTGGTCGTTGATTTGGGATACCAAGGAAAGCACGAAACGAAAGCAGATGTTATCCACCGAGGGCGGAAGCTGAGCAAGTGCCAAAAGAAGCGGCTTCGTCGCCGATCGACGCGGGAGGCGATCACATCGGCCACATGAAGGTGGATGGTTTGCTGGAACGTTTTCATCTCAAGGGTATGGACGGTGATGCCATGCATACAATTCTGTGTGGAATTGGCCATAACCTGCGGCAGATGCGTGCGTTTTACGCACGACTACTTTTTTGGCTACGAATTTGTTGCTTGATAGGAAGACAACAGTCGAAAACGCCTCTATTGGCGTGTATAGCGGCATAAAACGGGCAACAGCCTAACCAGATTTTTCGATTGCCGAGAATACTGACATCTCGGCTGCACAGTCATTGCAGGTTGAACTGGATAGCCAGGCTAAGCTCGCTTACGTATTGGCAATGTCGGGTGCCGGAGAAATATATGTGTTTGGGCGAACTTGTGTGAAAGACTGGTGTCTGGTTGTTTAACAACGGCAAAGATCGTACGCCTGCGTTGAACCACGAGATTAATAGGCACGGTTAGTTTGTCTCGGTCCTATTCAAAATTCGTTTAAAGTTTACTATTCTAGGAACAATTTCAATGAATCCCACCAAAGTAAAAAAATCTGTGAACCCTGTAGCTCTCGCCGTAACTATGACTTTGGCGACTTTAGGCAGTACTGGTGCCGCCCGTGCGGCTTGTAATCCGTGTAACCCATGTGCTGCGAAAAAAGCTGTTGCTGATTGTGTTGCGAATGCGACTGATCCGTGTAATCCGTGTAACCCATGTGCGTTGAAAGCCATTGCAGCGTGTAAAAATCCATGCAACCCATGTGCGGCGAAAAGCTAGGTGACATGTGTAGATGCCACCCTTGAACTGGTAGACGGTGGCTTAAAGTAAGTTTGACTATGCTCACACGAGCATTTCCTTAGAAGGGAGTGCTCGCGTTTTACGTGTGCGTTTTTCAACCACGTGTTCTCATTCGATCGCTCGAGATCCAGAACGAATATTCGAGTTGATTGTCATTCCTGCTGGTGAATTCCTATCTGGCTCCGGGCGAGTGATACGTGGAAATGCCTATATGTTTGACGAAACTGTGTTTCGGTATTTTCGATAAAGTAGGACAGTTTTTTGAATGGACCCCAACCAGCGGTACCTGAAATAAAAGCTTTGGTGTGAATGGCGGTTTTCAGATTCACAAAGGCTGTGGTGTTTGCCGACCCGCGGGGCGAGACACACGAGCTAAAGATGTGATACACATTCTATAAGAATTTCGATTGGTAACAGATTTACTAGACAAATGGCAAAAGCTACCGAACTTCCGGTCGTGACATTCGACTCTCTTTCGATGGCAGAACTACATCTGATGAAGGAGGGCGGAGAGCAGGTCATCGATGCGCACCGAACCTTAAAAAAGGGTGGTTTGAATGTGGTAGGTGAGTGTTTAAAAGACCAAGGTACATTTTATGAACTGGAGCACTATCCCAAAGGGGATGTGTTCGACTCTGAGTCGTTTGCGCAATACTACTATCACGCACATCGAGAAGATCGACAAGAGCACGGTCACTTTCACACATTTATGCGTGCCGATGGCATGACGTCTGGAGTAGAACCTATTCCATATGATGGTGATGTGGAGTGGCCATTGGGTAAAGATGCGGTATCGCACGTGATTTCAATTTCAATGAATAACCCAGGCTTCCCCATAGGATTATTTGCCACCAACCGCTGGGTGACAGGTGAAACGTGGTACAAATCAAGCGACATTGTGTCTATGTTGGATAGTTGGCAGATCGACCATGCGTATCCAAATCTTGCTGTCAACCACTGGATAACAGGCATACTAAAATTATTTAGACCGCAGGTAATTTCTCTGCTCAAGCATCGCGATACTGTGATAGCTGATTGGCGTACGCAATACCCCGATCTAGATGTATTCGAGGATCGCTCATTAGAAGTGACTGGTGAGTATGATATTTCGGTCGAAGATCAGTATGCCAGCGTATTAGCAGCATTGGAACATCGAAATTCTGGATAAAAGAATTGCGTTATGAATCTTTGGCTATTTTTATGTTGTCTAAAAAATGTTGACGTTATCGTGGGAATACGATCAACATGGACTTGACTATAAGCCCTGCGGACTCGAGACAGTAATTTCAGGCTTATTGAGTACGCGTATATATCACCAAAGTAAGTTCTTAATACCAGTCGAGTCCGTTTCTGATTGAGATTCATGCTTAAGTGGTAATTGGAACAGTACGATGAACCTGTAGCTTGCCCCAATCACTGGCTATGCCAGAATCCGTGCTCGCCTGAAGCTCACGTTATCGCTATGTATGGTTTCGGAAGAACGGATAGTGTTAGGTAACAGTCTTTGCACTGAAATGAGGAAACGAGATTTCAGTACCAACAATGGTTACCCTCCAATCTCTGCTCTTTAAAAGGTGATGGTGATACCTGACAATTAGTATTATTGTAAGGAGATAAGAAATGGCTGAAGCCAGTGTCACAAGCAAAGGTCAAATGACAATACCTGTCAAAATTAAAAAGAATATGAATATACGTCCGCAGAGCAAGGTCGTTTTTACTCTGTTACCCAGTGGAACCACGTCAAAGCGCTCTAAATAGAACAGTACGTTGAAACCGTCATTTCAATTTTCATTCCCTGCGTGGTCGTTGCTCCGGTTCTGAAAAGTTGAACGCGATGCAATGTTGGGTATTCGAGAGATGGATTGCTAAGTTGCGGTACACGGTATGTTTGCCTAAAGTAGGTGCACCAAGGTTAGGGAGGAGAGCATGGCAAATACAAAAGGAAAAACAGAAGGTGGTTCAGGTGGAAAGCGTGGACACTCGACTATGTGTCATTAGGTAAAAACAGAGGAAATTAAAAATGGGGCAAGGCGGTAGCGGCGGCAAGAAGATAAAAACAGAATTTGGCTTTTCAGAAACTGAGGATGAATTGAAAGTGCTCCCTTGCGGGTAATTGTCTTATTTAGGCGGCTGTGCAGGAAATTACGTGGGTGCATTTACTTTGAGTAGTCATACTACACGAGAAAAATATGAGCATCGCTCTACGAGAAATTACAAAGGATAACTACGAGGATATCTGTCGTCTCGAAGTCGCTGATCATCAGAAAGGGCATTTATCGTCAAACATGGAGTCAATCTTGGAATCAAAATTCCACGATACTCTGACAGCTCGTGCAATCTATTCCGATGATGTGCCTGTTGGCTTTATTATGGGGGAGCGAACATCCGAGAAAAAAATAGAAATATTTCGGCTCATGATTGATCAAAAATACCAAAGAAAGGGATTTGGACGAACAGCACTAGAATTGGTGTTTTCAGAAATCGCGCAGCTCGATGGCGTAACGCAAATACAAATCTGTTATCACCCCGATAACGAAGTTGCCAAAGGACTGTACCTAAAAGTAGGTTTCAAAGAAATTGGTATGGATGAGTCTGGGCGCGATATGCTGGCATTAAAACAGCTGTAATGTGAGTAAGTTGGAAAATACAGTGCTGTAAAGTAACTGGTCAGAACTCTAAGCGGGGTTCGTTTACGTCGTTAGTGGCATACGACGCTCGATCTGTTGCCAATTTCGTCACTCGAAGATGATTAGGTATGCAATTATCAATATGTCCCGTAATAACCAGTTCGATGTCACAGAAAACGAGTTTGAGAATACTTGCAAGTGACAGTGACAGGGCGGCGCATTTATTTTAGGCCCATCTCACGACAGTAAGCTAAGGTACTACAAATGCTTCCAAAAAATATTCGTCGGACATTTACTAATAATGGTTAGCGCTTTGGGATCTCTCGATTCTTTAGAAATTGAAGAGCGCCTTCACCTTTGGTTGTTATCTGGAAGCGTCCATTGTCCAATCGAAAGACTTCGCCATCGGAAACTAACGCTGCCATTTTGCTTTGAAAGGGCTCCGGCCGGTACCCGAAGCGTTCAGACCCAAACGTATCCAGCGCAAATTTTTTGGCTGCTTTTGCAAGATCAAAATAGCTGAATCCAGAAGGCTTGTTGGCCGCTAATGCCGATAAAACGGTAAAGTTCTGTTTCGAAGAATCGAGGCACATTATGTTTTCTCCATGTCCAAGCTAAACGGCGTATTCGGGTAATAGATCGACAAGTTTTTGGGCGAAAAAATCCTCGATTGAGGAAATCTCATTCCTGCATTGTTTCAGATAGCCAGACTCAGACTCAGAGTCTGGGTTCCGTATGACGTACGCATTGATACGACTATCTGATTTCAATTCTTCAGCCATCCTGGCAAGGCGAGCAGAACGTTGTTCAATAGGGGAATAAGCCCCATCAGCTTCAACAATGAATATGCGATCATCTCCCTTCATCTTAGAGACACTAAAGGGTTTTGGTTTTTGGTGGCATAACATAAGCACCACATTACCGCCAAATTCATCGTGGAAAGACTGTTTTAGATGCATAGACAATACCGGGCGTTTTGAATCCGACCATGCGTCATAGAACTTTTTGCGAATTTGATCACAATCGGCACCGGTTTTTTCCGAAACAGCGTCAAATAGGTCTCGCTCCTTGAACAAGCTCGCCAAGGATCGGAATTCTCTTAAAAGGACGACTTCACACAGTACTTTGATCGGCCAAAGAAGCCTCTGATCAAGATCAATTTCTGTGTCTTGTGATAAATGTTTTCTAATTTGAAACAGAAGTGCACGGAGACTCGCATCGTCAGTGCTTTCCAGGGTGTGTTCATTGATAGGCAGTATACGATTGATACGTCCTGTTGACCTTGAAATGAAACCGAATTGCTCAAGCGCTTTTGCAATCTCAGAATTCCCATCAATAAGTGAGGCGTGCAGCAATCTGCCGAGTAGTTCTTGTAGGCAAGTTTCAGATCGGGAAGAAGTTCTGTGATAGATCAGCCGATGATAACTTTGTGCTCGCTGTTCAAAGAAGTTCTCAATTCCACTTAAGGCCCTGTAATAATAAGCAACGAAAAAACGATTTTCCTGCTCAATTAATATTGCGTTGTTAACCACTCTCTGAAGATCGAACCCACCTATGAGGCTGCCACAAGCGTGACCGTCGCGAATAGTGTAGTCCATTCTGTCGGCGTCAATTTCACCTGCAATGATTGTTTTCAGTGTTCGCAAGAATTTAGGTGCTTTCTGAGCCTCATCACCAGAAACAGGGGGCATGGCATCTGTGGATGAGGCATAAAGTACCAGGAACGTCAGTTGAAAGACTAGATTTCGATAATCAAATGCACCTTGACCGCCATCCTGAGGATGTCCCATACGATTATTCTTAAAAATGAAGTTAAGTATTACCAGGCTTCTTAACTCATGTTCAGGTAAGTCCTGTGCCAAATAATTTCTGACAGCTTTTTTGTCTATGCCGAAGGCTTCGAACAGACGATCACCGTGTTCTTTAATGAGAGAGTCGCATAGTACGTTTTGGTCAAACGTCGCGTTCTTATCATGGTCAGCCGTTGTTCTTCGATTAGAGGCTCTGTCAAGAATTTTTTCGTACTCGTCGAACAGGCCGTCTGGTTTTTCAAGTGCATGTTCAAACGAGTGGCTCATCGGCAGGTGACCGATATCATGTGCTAAACCGCACAGTTGTATGCACTGCCATAGCGTGTCTACCAAAAAGCCTGCTGGAAAACCGTCGTAATCATCATCCCAACAAACAGGAGGATCGTGTTCCTCAGTGGATAGGAAGTGTCTGTGAGAGAAGCCTGAATGACCATGGACGGTGGCCTTCCAACCCGAAATAAGTTTCTCTTTGTAATTGGTTGTGCCACCGACACGCTGAATTGGAACGACAAAGCGGTCGTCGATAAAATGAGAGGTATCGCCTAAAAAGCCTTTGAGTGTTTTTGTGTTGCTTTGGCTCAATGCTTTGCACAAGATTTGCCCACAAAGTCGAGCGACTCCTAACGAGTGTGTAAATCTTGTATTTTTGTTCGACGGGTACGCGACGTAGGTTGTCGAGTTTTGCAGAATGTAGTGGAGTCTTTGGAAGTACGGGCTGTCTATTATCTCTCTGCCAAAGCAACCAAATGCAGCTGTGTCGTGTATTGGCTCACGGATCAGAGTAATTGCCCGAGGGTGAGACAAATAAAGATCTTCCATACCTTTTTAAATCGTCGAGCCTGTTACATTTGAATGGCTTAGAACTACGCACCAAGAGCCCACAATCGATTGACGGACATTGAAACTCATCGCGCGTACTGTAAGAATTATTTTGCTTGAAACACGGTTGTATGGCGCGGCTTTGAAAAGCACCCCACTGAGTGAAAATAGCATAATGACATTAAATTTTCGATACTGGGTCAAATATACCTATGGAGACTGTTACCTCGACCTCTCGTGGTACTGGGGCGCGACCATACGTCTTGGCAATGATAGGTTAAGAGTTCACAGTATTAACGCCCATTTCCGCCAACGCAGATCTAAACACAAGGCCAGCCAGTGACGATTGCAGTGTTTGGGCTCACCTCACGACAGTAAGCGAACTGGCACCGGTGGTATTGCCGCCGGTGCCCGTGATGTAAGCGACACGTTTTACGTGCCGCGTTGCTGATCAACCACGACCAGATCGTTGGCTTTTGCTACGATCGCCCCCTTTTCGACCATGTCCGCGGTTCTCTTTACGTTCTTCGCGTGCTTGTTCAAAACCTGCACTCTCTTCAGCTGAGAGTTCGCCGTCCTGGTTGACGTCCAGTTGTTGTTCAACCATAGCTCGGCGTGCTTCACGTGCCATATTACGCTCGTCGCGTGACAATTCACCGTCGCCATCACTGTCGTAATCCCGTAACAGTGACTCATAGCGAGCCTCTTTCATAGCACGGCGTTCAGCGCGAGACAGCTCGCCGTTACCGTCGGTGTCATAGTTGGCTAAGTTGGCTTCTCGTTGTGCTGTACGAGCTTGATTAATTTCCTCTGCGCTGATGACGCCATCGCCATTGGTGTCAACCAACGTATCGATGGCGGCAAATGTACTGGTTGCCAGTGCTGTACCAAGAACAGCGGGGACAAAAATTCGAACTGTGTTTTTATATAATCTCATGACAATGCCTATTTGGTAGTGATACGAAATACCGGCAGCGATCTGCTTGTCGGTGTGAGTTGATATTATCGGTTCACATTGAGTAAGAACTGTGCAAGAAATAGGGATCAAACCAGTGTTTGTATGGGTACTGGTGTAAGGTTGCTCCGGCCTTGGCCTTGTTTTACTTCAAGCTCTAACCTGCACTATTCAGGGTCGAGTATTTCGAACTTATAACCTATGCCGTACACCGAATGAACGTACTGGTGCGTGTTATTCAGTGCCTCCAGTTTATGGCGGAGCTTTTTGACATGGCTGTCAATCGTGCGGTCACTGACAATACGATTGTCGTCATACATGCGTTTCATCAGCTGATTCCGGTTCAATATATGCCCAGGTCTTTCTATTAGCGCTTGTAATAGCTTTAATTCCACGGCTGTTAGTGAGCAGCTTTTGCCATTAACGCTTACAGAGGCAGTTGCATCGTTGAGTTGAAAACGTTGTGGGCTTGTAGTGCTTGTCAACGCGTTATCAAGCTGCAGTGCCGTTTCACCAGTCGGGGCTGTTGTGCGCCGCAAAACAGCTTTGACTCGCGCTACAACCTCTCGCGGGCTGAATGGTTTGCAGATGTAATCATCGGCACCCAGTTCCAATCCCAGCAAGCGGTCAATCTCCTCACTACGTGCGGTGAGCATAATGATGGGAACTTGGCTCGTTTTACGTAGTTCTCGGCAAATACTCATGCCATCCAGTCCCGGTAGCATGAGATCCAGCAGTACCAGATCAGGTGTTTTTTTCTGCAGATTGGCCAATGCCTCTTGGCCATCGCTGAATATGTCAGCGCTATAGCCTTCTTGTTGCAGATAGTCTTGCAACACTCTGGCAAGCTTTAACTCATCTTCAACAATGGTTATATTCATAAAGGATTTTAAGGAGTGTGTGGCTTATTGCATAGGTAGGTCGATCTTAATTTCAAGACCACCGAGTCGTGACGGTGCTGCTGTGATGTCACCTTGATGAGCGACGACAATTTTTTTCACAATCGCAAGCCCGAGACCTGCGCCGCCAGAATTGCGGTTACGGGATACCTCTGCTCGGAATAGCGGATCAAACAGTTGAGGTAGATTTGTTGCATCAACGCCGGGTGCAGAATCTAACCAACGAAGCTGTAGCTGACCGGCTTGTTGGGTTAAATCAATTTGCAGCGTACCGCCTGCATCAGTGTAGCGTAGTGAATTTTGTAGTAGGTTATCAATCATTTGCCCTAGACGCTGCTGGTCACCCAGTATCGGATAGCGCGTCAGTGGCGCATTTAATTCAACACGCAGTTGAGTTTGTTCGTATTGCGTTGCAGCCGCAGCCAAGCGTTCTTCGAGTACTGATCGAAAATTAACGGGTGCCATTTTGTAGCCCAGAGCACCAATGTCAGATAGAGATAGATCATGTAAATCACTAATTAGCCGACTGAGGCGTAAAGTTTCCTTGTGCAGGGATGTTAACGCGTGATTATCGAGCGGACGAATACCGTCTTGCATCGCCTCAATTTCGCCTTGTAGTATGGCTACGGGTGTGCCCAGTTCGTGGGATATCTCGGCCACCCAGTTACGTCTGGCTGTGCGATTCTGTTCTAGGGTGTAGGCCAGTTGATTAACGTCACGAGAAAGGTCTCCCAGTTCATCACGTCGCTGAATTGATACGCGTTGTGCGTAGTCGCCATGACGGATGGTGCCAACAGCCTTGCTGAGACTGACCACAGGTTTCACGATACCGGATGCTAACAAGGCAGCTAATACGGCAGATAACCCCACCATTAGGAATGAGGCCAGTGCAAAACTTTTCTTTTGTTGCTTAGCGAAAACCTGGTCAAGTTGTCCAGGCAGTCGTTGCGCCTTGGCATATCCGAGAAACCCTATCAACACGTCGTTATTTTCAATAGGCAGCCACTGAACAGACCCGCCTTCTCTAATTCGTCCCACCAGTACCTGTTTGTC
>CALKXZ010000259.1 GCA_938003775.1 uncultured Granulosicoccus sp.
ACCCAGAGCCTTTACGTAAACAACAGTGCTGATCGCGAATCTTTCACTGCTAAGCTAAGGTATTAACACCGCGCTCTCTTGCTTGCTGCTTATATTTCTCGCTCACTATTACCACTATTGAGTTTCTACGCGATAGCCAGCGCGTGGGAAATGCACGCAAACACTGCCAGCGATATCTGACACACGATCAACAGCTATTGATTCTGTATTAGCCATGCGTAGTACTCCCTGCACGGATTGTTCACCGCCATTAACATCCGGGGCAATGGACACCTGCTGACCCACTTTCAAACCCTGTGGGTCATGATCCGCTACACCTGGCTCTGTCACTGAATCCAGCGGTGTTGCCACAGCCAGGGCGGCCTCCGGTGTCATGTCGCTCTGCGTACCATGCCCGATAGCTGATACACGATCAAACCAGTGCTGAGCATGTTCAAATTCACGCAGCAATAACGCCCCGCCCTCCCAGCGTCCATGAACGAACCACACCACGTGGTACATTTGCGCATCAATGGCAGCTGCATCAGTTCCTGTTAAAAAGGGTCGGCCATCGCTCAATTGATTATCGAGCCACAATAACGTTACTCGCAACTGTGCAATTAAGTGGGGCAGTTCGGCATTGGCGCGTTTGAGCCCCTCGGCCCAGTTCTCGCCCAGATACAAACGACCACGATCTTGGGCAAATTCTGCAGGCAGTGTATCGACAGAGGCCCCCAGCACAATCTTTACAGATAACTCAAATAAGGCACCATCAGTCCATCGACTGAGGCATGACAGAAGTCCTGCATCAGATGTTGGCATAACCGATGGAGCGGGATAACGCTGTTCCAGCTCGCGAATAATGCAGTGGCTATCGCAGTAAATGTCTGCACCAATCTGCATAACAGGGGTTCTTCGATACCCGCCGGTTAGCGTCGTCAAATTAGGTTTAGGCGGTAACCGAGGTATTTCCACGTTGCGCCAGCTCAGGCCTTTGATACCCATAACCACACGTACTTTTTCAGCTACGGGTGATTGCGGGTAGTTATGAAAGATTACCGGTGATTCAGTAGGAGTCATTAGCGAGTAAATTTAGGAGTCACTGAGCAAAAATTGTAGAGACGATACGTTTATCTGACGCTGGCACAGCGACGCCCACCAAGCAGCGCGCCAACACACGCGCCAGCCCGACCCGCTTGGCGCGCAAACCGATCACTGACTTCTCAACCATTCTAAGCGTAAACCTTTGGCAGAGCGGTTCTCAAAACCCTTCCAGTAGGTATGTTCATCGCTGAATTCACCATCATCATCCACTGCATAGACACCATCGTTTGCATTAGGAATCAAGTCAAAGTAGCTGGATTTATCAGCATCATTTTTAAGGTGATAATCTAGCCACGCCGTACTAAAGTGCTGAGCGATATTGTTCATTCGAGTTGTATCCCACACCGCATCTGCATAATGACCGTAGGGGGCAAAACCCAGCGTTGCATTGAACGCAAAACTCTCCTCCGGTGCTGGATACGGCGCTGCCGCATTGTGGTTGGCATTATCAAACGTCAGCAATGCTCGATCCACATTGCTAGCCTCCTCCCAAATACTGCGAACACCCCCTTCGTACAACGACACATCATCCTGTGACCCGGCAACGAACAGCATCGGTATCTTGATTCCCTTGAGCGTATTCTCATCAAAGAAATTGAAATTTCGGCCCCAAGGTGCAAAGGCAATCGCTGTCTTGATACGGGAATCGGGCAGCGCATTGTGTGCATCACTGCCACTGAGGTGAATACCCAAGGTGCCAAAGGGCGGGCTGAAAGGGAATGCAACGGATGCTGCGGTAACACCACCACCAGCGCTAATGAGCGCACCATAGCCACCCATCGAATACCCGACCACCGCGCTATTGTCAGCGTCAACCAACCCTTCGAGAAAATGGCCGGATTCACCATTCAACCGAGCCATTTCGTTCAACACAAATAATTGGTCCAGCGAGCGGTTGCGCAACGTGGAACCAAACGCAGCTTGAGTTCGGTAGGTGGAATCAAGGTGGTCTATGGCGGCCACGATATACCCCTTAGACGCAATGTTTTCGGCCAAGTGCGACAACAAAAATCGGTTACCTGGATATCCGTGAGAAATAATCACAAGCGGAAACGGGCCTGCATTGAGTACCGGGGCGGCCCACAACGTGGCCTGCCCGAATAAATCAACCTCCGTTGTGCCATCGCGTAGAAATGCACGCAATGCCTTGCTGCCTGACGCACCTGGAAACGCTGGGTACCACATTTGTACAGTCAGCGTTCTGTCGTAAGTGGGTAGCGGGTCGGGTGCCTCGGTTGATGCATCAAGTGCAAGTACATTGAGTTGGTCTGGGTTGGTCAGATCAATAGGACGTGTACCTACCTCATAAGACCCGTAGGCTGCCAACTCCGGGGCATCAGGCAGCTGTCGGTCAATACGATTTTCTGCCTGAGCAGAAAACGCTGCGAACGATAGCGACCCTGCCACTATACAAAAAACGACTGATTGCCGACAAATTGCCATGTTGTTTTCTCTTGTTCGAATGCCAAGTGCTACACGCTACCATAATGATTGCCAATCACAGCAGGTGCAGTAACACTGGCATCAGTAATTAAAATAAAGTGTTGGCGTGCAATGAGCGTTTCATGAATAATCAATGGTCGTCGTGTACGTTGGCAAATTCACTCTAAGGAGCTATTGAACATGAAACGATCTCTAATAGCGGTTGCCGCTACAATTGTCATTACCTGCGCAGCGGCACCGGTAGCTGCTGAATTTGCGCTAGATTCACGATACTCAGATGCAGATGGTGACTTAATTGCCGACATTCCTCCCGCGGCCGATCAAGTAGACCCTGGGACGCTCATATTCGCCTACACACCAGTCGAAGATCCGGCTGTCTATGCCGAAGTCTGGGCCGGGTTCCTGGACCATGTTAC
>CALKXZ010000260.1 GCA_938003775.1 uncultured Granulosicoccus sp.
GTCTGGACTGGGTCTTATTGGTGTCCCTCTGACTGTGGGCTTTGTCAGCAAATTCACGCTTATTGGTGCGTCAATGGAGCGAGGCTGGTGGGTGATTGCAGCCCTGATTCTGGTCAGCTCGCTAATGGCCGTGGTGTATATCGGCCGTGTGATAGAAGTCATGCTGTTTCGTGAATCGCGCCAGAGTTCGTCTGCATCCACCGGGCTTGCAGAGGCACCGCTGAGTATGTTGTTGCCGATGTATCTGCTGGTTGCGATCAGTGTGTATTTCGGTATCAATGGTGGCTTGACGTTGAACTTGGCAGGAAACGCAGCCGCCCAGCTGCTGGGTGGCTTCTAGATGAATCCGTTATGGACACTGGTGCCGCCGCTGGCCGTTATTCCTTTCATCCTGTTTTTCGGTGAAAAACGCAAGAACCTGCGTGAGGGATCTATCATTATTGCAGGTCTGGTTCTGCTGCTGATCAATAACCAGATCTACAACGATTTGATGAAAGGCGGTACGCCGCAAAGTGGCGAATTTGCCTTGCTGGCTAATTTTTCATTAAAACTGTCGGCAGAACCCATGGGAGTGCTGTTTGCGTTGTTGGCCAGTTTTCTGTGGGTGGTGACTACGGTCTACAGTATTGGTTACATGCGTGGTCATCACGAGATCAATCAGACACGCTTTTATACCTGTTTCGCTATAGCGTTAGCCTCTGTGATGGCAGCGGCTTATGCCGATAACTTACTGACACTGTTTGTTGCGTATGAGCTCATCACGCTGTCCACGTTTCCATTGGTCACACATGCCGGAGGGGAGGCCGCCAGACGGGCAGGGCGTATCTACCTGGGTATTCTCATGTGCACGTCCATCGGCTTATTTCTGCCAGCTATCATCTGGACATCCACAGCTGCAGGTACGCTGGACTTTGTACCAGGCGGGGTGCTCGCCACCGCTGGATTGAATAAAACTGCCATGGCTGTTTTGCTGGCACTGTTTGTATTTGGTATTGCCAAGGCCGGACTTATGCCGTTTCACCGCTGGTTACCCGCTGCCATGGTGGCACCGACACCGGTCAGTGCGCTGTTACATGCCGTTGCCGTTGTCAAGACCGGTGTGTTCAGCGTCTTAAAAATTGTCACGTATACGTTTGGTATAGATACCGTAACCAGTAGTGGTGCTGCTCAATGGCTGTTACCAATCGTGGCATTCACGGTGATTGCGTCCTCTATTGTTGCATTCACTAAAGATAACCTGAAGGCACGCTTGGCGTATTCCACCATCAGTCAATTGGCCTATATCATTATGGCGGCGCTACTGGCTAGCGTGATGGCCGTTAGTGGTGGACTGTTGCATATTGTTATGCACGCATTTGGCAAAATCACGTTGTTTTTCTGCGCTGGTGCAATCTTAGTTGCACTACACAAATCTGAGATATCCAAGCTCGATGGTATTGGCAAACGCATGCCAATAACCATGGGGGCCTTCTTTATCGGTGCGCTTAGTATCATCGGATTACCGCCAGCTGGCGGTGTATGGAGCAAGTTATTGATCGCCGGTGGATCTCTGGATACCGGTACTATTATCTGGGTATTAGTGCTCATGCTCAGTACCTTATTGAACATCGCTTACCTGTTGCCTATAGCGCTACGTGCTTTCTTACGCCCTGATCCGGATCTGGTTCCCGGTGAACGGGCCACGTTGCAAGAAGCACCGTTTGCGTGTCTGTGGGCTATCGTGTTGACAGCGACCACCTGTGTGCTGCTGTTTATTTACCCGCAGCCGCTGACTGAACTGATCGGATTGATTCAATGGCGATGAATTCTGAAACCAAGCAGGCGGACAATGCCTCGATAGCACCGTTAGCCAAACGTTTTCTCTGGGCAAGTACCGCCAGTGGCGTCAATCGTTTCATCCTCGGGCTGATTATTCTGTGCGTCCTGTTGTTTTCTGTCGAATTTTTCTGGCATCGACATGTGAAGGTATCCTGGGAATCATTGTTTGGTTTTCATGCTATCGCAGGTTTCGTCTCCTTCACCGTCATTGTTGTCAGTGCGCGCCTGCTTCGATTGATTATTCGTCGTGATGAACAATTTTACTCACCCGATAGTGTTGATGGCGAAGACTACCCGGATGTGGGTACACAAAAAACGCCTCATGAACGGCGTATTACTGATTCTCTGTCATCGTTATGGAATGACATGATGGGGCGAAGCCCATCATGAGTACCGTGCTGGCACCACCGTTTATCTTTCTACTGGCGGCACTTGTTTGCCCGTTGTTGGCACCACGTTTTCGCGCTTTGTTGTTACTAGGTGTACCGGTAATTGCGCTGCTGGTCATGCTCAGCTACGGCGTGGGTCAGCATGCCGTGCTCTCGGTCGTGGGCTTTGAGCTAACGTTTATGCGGGTGGATAAGCTGTCGTTAATATTCGGCATCATATTTTCAATAGCCGCTTTTTTGTCCGGGCTCTATGCCTGGCATGTACGCGATACCGTGCAACAGGTTGCAACACTTGCCTACGCTGGTTCCGCCATTGGTGGCGTGTTCGCCGGTGACCTCATTACCTTGTTTTTATGGTGGGAAGGTACGGCTGTGGCATCAGTTTTTCTGATCTGGGCGCGTCGTACGCCAGCTGCATTTTCTACAGGTGTTCGTTATTTGATCATCCAAGTGCTCTCTGGCGTCTTGCTGCTGGCCGGTTTGCTCATTCATTTTCAGGACACTGGCTCGATCGCGTTTGAGCATCTGGGATTGGTCAGTGTGGGCACTTGGCTTATTTTTATCTCGTTTGGAATTAAGTGTGCATTCCCATTTATGCACAACTGGTTACAGGATGCCTACCCAGCGGCAACGGTTACCGGTACAGTGGTGTTGTCAGCCTTTACCACGAAAATGGCGGTCTACGCGCTAGCGCGTGGTTATGCAGGCACTGAGATCCTGATTTATATCGGCGCGGTGATGACCCTGTTCCCCATCTTTTTCGCGGAAATCGAAAATGATTTACGTCGGGTTTTGGCCTATAGCCTAAATAACCAACTGGGTTTTATGGTTGTGGGTGTTGGCATTGGAACCGAGTTGTCATTGAACGGCACAGCTGCTCATGCGTTTTGTCATATTTTGTATAAATCGCTGTTGTTCATGAGCGTCGGTGCCGTACTGTATCGAACCGGTACCTCTAAAGCCTCTGAGCTGGGTGGTTTATACAAGACGATGCCGGTCACTATGGTGTGTTGCTTAGTCGGGGCAGCGTCTATCTCGGCGTTTCCGTTATTCAGTGGTTTCGTATCAAAATCATTAATACTGGATGCATCGGCAACCAATGGCTATTACGTGGTCTGGCTGGCCTTGCTGATAGCGTCAGCGGGTGTACTGAGTCACTCCGGCATCAAGATTCCATACTTTACATTTTTTGCACACGATAGCGGTAAACGCCCCGCAGAGGCGCCTGTGCACATGCGTATCGCTATGATTGCGACGGCTGCGCTGTGCGTGATCATTGGCGTATTTCCGGGGCTGCTATATAGCCTATTGCCGTATGAAGTGGACTATCAACCGTATACAGTTGATCATGTGTTAGTGCAGATGCAACTGCTGTGCTTTGCGCTACTGGCGTTCGTATTTTTAATGAAAACAGGTACCCACCCACCGGAGGTGCGCGCAACTAATATCGATACCGATATTATTTATCGCAAGTGGTTGCCGTCTATTTTTCCGGTGATTGTCAAGGCTGTTGTCATGCTTGATCGCAAAGCCAGGAGCGGCGCGTTGACAGTACTGGACAGTGGTTATAGTGCTGTTCAACGATTGTCCCGTCCTGGAGCACCGTTGGCTCGTGGTTGGAGTGTTGCTAGCATGATGTTCATTGTCATTGTGCTGATGTGTGCGGTCTTAGTGCTCAATCTGTTGTGAAAACACTCTTTGGGCACCCGGATTCCGGGCATGCGTATAAAGTTCGTTTATTCATGTGCGTGGCTGGCATTCCTCATGATTATGAACAGGTTGATATTTTCAAACCTCGCGATGAGCGACCAGCCATATTCCGTAAATACGCGGTATATGGTGAGGTACCTCTGCTACTGGATGGCGATCGCTGCTACGTGCAGTCGAATGCCATCCTGCTGCACCTGGCCAACGAAACAGGGCTTTGGGGAGGTGAGCATGCTAAATCCTTGAATGACTGTGCCCAATGGCTATTCTGGGAAGCGAACAAGATAGGCCTGTGCCTACCTCAATTGCGAGCCCGTAAGCGCTTCGGGTCAGACGACGCATTGGAAGCTGCGTTTCCTTGGTTGAGCGCTCGATACACGCACGACATCAATGTACTGGAAAACACGTTGTCCGATGGTCGGCACTGGATAACTGGTTCTGTACTACCGACGATTGCCGATTTTTCGCTGTGCGGTTATTTGTTTTTTGCTGACGAGGCTGACGTTCAGGTGCCAAAGCATGTGGCTGCTTGGTTGAAGCGAATACAAGGGTTGGATGGTTGGCAACATGCCTATCAGTTACTGGCCACCTGATGCCTTGCGCATTCATTGTTAACTCGTTAAATATCCACGTTAAACAGTGAGATCTCTATTCACTTACTCACTTGGTGGTTATCGCCTTCTCTTTTTTTGCCCTTTTTTTTCGATACATTTTAATATCTGCAGCTGCCATCAATTGGCTGAGTGTTCGCGTATCTCCCGGACGGAACCAGGTCGTACCGACACTTAGTGATAGCGGAAGATCGTTATTGGGATCTGAGTTGAATAGAGCCAGCTGATCATCCAGACGCCCGAGTATCTTGCGCCTTTCGTAGTGAGTGTTACAGGTTGCCAGTACGGCGAATTCGTCACCACCTAGGCGCGCCACAATGTCTGAGCTACGAAATACCTGTTGCATGGCAGCGGCAGTGGCTTTTAATGCAACATCTCCAGCGCCATGCCCGTAGGTATCGTTGATGGTCTTTAGATTATCCATATCGAAAGCGAATATTAGCAGTGACGTACCCAAGCTTTGGGCCTGTGCCAGCATGGGGTCGGCCGATGTAAGAAACCCCGCACGGTTATACAGGCTGGTGAGGTTATCGTGAAACGCCATATTCTCAAGCTTTCGGATGTGTTCAAGCTGCAATGCAGCCCCATCCCGGGTTATTTCTCCAACGTTCTGTGCCAACACTAGCTGTGCGGAGTGGGTTGTCAATCGGTTGATTTGGACAGTACGATTAGTCTTAGATATGACAACGCCAGGTGTTGCTAACTGTGGGAGTTCAGCCATTAAATGCGTCGAAAACTGCTCGTCCATCCATTGTGGTGCTTGATTCAACAATGTTAGCGACCTATCCGCAGACTCTTCGAATACCGCCATATCCAGTGCCTTCACAATAGGCCAAGGCACTGCCGTGGTGTTAACGCATTGCAGTTCGTGTTTGCGCTGATCTGCCTCAATGGCTGCGTCGCGCAAGACTATTAATACGCCAGAAGGTGTGTTTAGTACATCAATCTGCGAGTAGATTTTGTCGGTCAATTCAATCAGTGGCAACTCAACTAGCTCGCCTGGTTTACTGGTATCGCATAAGCCGACAGTTACTGGCAGCACGTATTCCACGGGTTGATTCAGGTCGCATTCACTGAGGCCATATCGGGCCGATATGCCTTGGATCATCTGAATGCAATGACGCTGATCTGTCATGACAATGCAGACTGAGCGTTGCGTATTTCGTTGGGACATATTCATAGGCGGCTACATCGTTTTATCCAACATGGCCTGGCCCAGGGCTGCGAACGCTTCGTCAACCCCGTGTCCAGATAAGGCGCTGGTTTCAATAGCTCGATAGGCCCGTGCAGAGAGAAAAGTAAGGTCATGCTGGGTAACTTCCCACTGATCCTTTAGATCACATTTGCTGACCACCAACACGAACGGGATAGTACCTACCGCATCCTCAATGTCATCGGCCAATGCCAGAGCAGTCTGTAGACTCTGCCGCCGGGTACCATCAACAAATAACAAATAACCTGACATCCCACGGTAGTAGGCTGGAAGAATCTTTCGATCTTGTTCTTCTCCATGAATGTCCCAGATTACGCAGGTGATTTTGTTTGAGGGTAAATTTATAGTGCCTTTCTGGATTCGCACACCGAGCGTAGTTTCATAGAGGTTACTGAAAATACTGTCCACAAAGCGCCGTACTAGGCTGGTTTTTCCAACGCGGTTGGCGCCGACCATGCACACCTTCTTCAATGTAACCTGCGCATCAGTGGTTACCGGGGTCTGCATCGTGTTCCCCAACGCCGTTTCCCGGCTATTGCGTGCAAATTCCTGATATTCAGGCATTGAATTGGGTTTAGATCAAGCTATTGAACTACCAGGGTGGGGGATTTCGCAAGCTGCCACAAGCTAGTAGTTTTACTTAGGTGAAAACCCGGACTGTTCTGACTTGACGGCTATCGTGGCCAGTTCAGCTGCACTTGATACCTGCATCTTCTGCATGATATTCGCCCGGTAGACTTCCACGGTGCGAGGACTGATTTCTATCTTTCGGGCGATCAGCTTGCTGGACATTCCTTCGATCATGAGTTGCATAACCTCACGTTCTCGAGGTGTTAAACTGGCTCGACAGGCATAGTATTCTGATGCCAATTGTTTTTGGGCTCGAATGCTGGCGTGTTGCGCTAAGGCCTCAGCCACACGTGTTTTGAGTAAGGTCTGATCATAGGGTTTCTCGAAAAAATCCATCGCACCACTTTTCAGAGCTTGAACCGACTGTTTGACGTCGGCATGACCGGTAAGAAAAATAATGGGCAAGTCATAGTGACGCTCTTTTAACAGTCGTTGCAGCTCCAGGCCTGTGATATCAGGCATTCGAATATCCAGCAGCAAACAACCGGTTGCCGATGAGTCGACGCTAGCGAGAAATTCTGCTGCTGATGAATAGGCGCGTACGGCCCATCCTTGGTGTGTAAGAAACAGTACCGTTGAGTCGCGAACCGCTGCGTCATCCTCCACGACATACACTGTGCCTTCTATAGTCATGTGCTTTCTAAGATACCGTTTGCCGGTAGTTGGACAAAAAATACACTGCCACCAGACTCAGATGGTTCAAACCAAAGTCGGCCCTGATGACGTTCGACAATGGAGCGACAGATGGCAAGCCCCAACCCCAGGCCACTTTGGCGGCTACTTGAGAAAGGGTCGAATACGCTGGTGCTGAGGGTGTCGTCCACCCCTGGACCATTGTCGCTGACACTCAACAACACGTTGTTGCCGCTTGCACTGAAAGAGCATGATGCCACGATGCGTCCCGCTCTGGTTATTCCCTGGTCGATCACTAACCGTTCAATAGCCTCTATGGCGTTTGAAATCAGGTTGTATAACACCTGTTCCAGCTCCGTCCCATCCATCCACAGAACGGGTGTTTCACCATCACATTCCACGTGTATCTTAATACCGGTTCTAGCAGCACGCTCAGCGAGCCAAGCCACAACCTCTTCAACCACCAACGCCGGTTGTATTTGGCTTGCATTGGTTGATTGCTGGCGTACAAAGTTGTTGACCCGATTGATGATGGCGCCAGCTCGGGCACTCTCATTCAGTAAACGCTGCAGTGCAGTTTCAAGCGTGCTGTGATCTAGGTTAGGTGAGTGCACTATCTCTTTAGCGATTGCTGCATAGTTGCCAATGGCCGTCAGCGGCTGGTTGAGTTCATGAGCGATTGTAGCTGCCAGCTCTCCCAGTGAGTTGAGTCTGGCGTGGCTTGCGATGGTACTGTCTCGATCGCGTAACTCGCGACCCAGTCGAATACGTTCGGTGATATCGTCATGCGCCACCAACACCAGGCGTTCACCTTGATCCGTAAATTCACTCGTACTGATGGATAGCCAGTGATCAGGTCCGTTTGCAGGGCATAACACGTCAGCCTGGAACGGTGTTCCTTCACCGTGTGCGAATGCTTCCACGCGTTGGACCACTTTGAGCGTTTCTGGCGGTGAATCGGCGATAAGTAGTGTGCATAAGTCTTTGTATGAGCGAATCTGTTCTTCAGCCTGGCCAGTCATCGCCTTACTCATCGATCGCCAGGCCGTATTGGTCATTCGAATTTGGGCTTTGGAATCAAGCGCAACCAAAGCAACATCAAGCCCGTCCATTGCCGCGCCCAGTTGACTCAACGATTGTTCCAGGTGACTCACTTTGCGCTTTTGATCGCTAATATCGCGTGTCAGTACAAATAGCCCGGCCACTTCACCTTGGTTCTGTACATCGGGCACCAGCGTTGTGTGCACAATCCGGCGCAAGCCAGCTGCATCTGTAAGGGATTCCTCAAACTCCACCACTTCACCTTCCAACGCACATAGCACTGCAGGTTTGATTTCTTCAAATGTGTCGTGTCCCAGTACGATTTCTACCCGTTCACCGAGCAGCTGATCAGGTGATACACCGAACCACGAGCGGTAGGTTTCATTGTTCATCTGATAGCGCATATCTTGATCAACGTAGGCGATACACACGGGTAGTGCATCCATCAGCAAGCGCAGTTGATCCTCGCTGTTACGCGCCGCCTTTAAGGCGCGTCGCTCCGCAGTCACATCCCGACCAATACCCCTAAATCCCAGGAAATTTCTGTTTGGGTCGAATCGTGGCCTGCCACTGATGCTCAGTATTCGTTGCCCGCTATCGGTCAGCCACGGGAATTCGAAATCAGTGAAGGCACGGTGGGTATTGAGCACATCAAGCAACTCATTGCGAAGGGATTCGGGCCCTGAAGAAATCTCTTTGAGCGACTGTCCAATCAGTGACTGCGATGACAGACCAGTGATTGTCTGCAAAGAGTGGGACAGGTAAGTAAACCGCAATTGAGCATCAAGCTCCCAGAACCACTCCGCAGCAATTTCAGCAAAATCTCTGAAACGGCTATCATCCTGCGAGTTGTCCACGCTGTAGTCCATAAAGTCTCCGGTAAGGGTGCATGGCGAGTGTACTACTGCTTGGCGTCTGTACCAAACAGGTGTTAGCCTTGCCCTCCTCAATTCTCATCGGCGGCGGCAAGGCTAATGACAGACAATGATAGTAGCGATCAGGTAACAGACGATCTCGGTAAAATTCAGGACATTCTGTTTGGGCAACAACAGCGCCAGACCTTAGCGCAATTGGGCGCCCTGGAAGCGCAGTTCAATGAACGCGTGATGTCACTTGAGCAGGCGAACAAGGAAATGAACGATAAATTACAGCGCATTGACAGCAGTAAAGTGGATCGCCTGGCTCTGTCCGATTTATTGCAGGAATTGGCCAGAAAGCTTGCCAGTTGACCATGCCAGGCTCCAATGAAGATGAGCCGCTAGAGGCCTTACGTAAGCTAATATTAGCTGAGCAATCCAGCCGTGTGGATGCGCTAAATCAACGTCTGGACACTCTGGAACACCGGATTGTTAATGTACGGGAGCGTGCGTTAGTGGTGGGCGAAGTGCTGCCAGAGGCTCTGCGAGATTCCGGTGGTGTTGATTCCGCATTGCAACAGGCCTTGCAGCCAGAGGTGGAGCATGCGATCCATCAATCGGTCCGGCAAGAACCAACCGTTATAGCTGAGGCTATTTATCCGGTCATGGGACCGGTGATTCGCAAGATAGTGGAGAAAATGTTCGAAGGCGCCACCGCACCGTCTTTGAATCCGTATCAGGTTGAGCAACTGTTTTTAATTCATCGTCAAAGCGGACTGATTATCCGTCATCAGGTGGCCGATGGTGTGGTCTCGCAAGATGCCGACATGATATCGGGTATGTTAGATGCAATACGCTCGTTCGTCCAAGAAGCGTTTGATGCACATGACTTTGATGGCCTTAATCACATGAACGTGGGTGACGTTAACGTGCGTATAGAATGGTCACCTTTGGTGGTGTTAGCAGCGGTTGTTCGCGGTATTGAACCTCAGACATTACAACCTGAACTGCAACAGACACTACAGAAAATCCATGCCAGTTATGAACACGCACTGACAGAGTTTGATGGCAACAGTGAGCCGTTTGAGGCGCTATCCCTGGAACTGCAGCAAGTGCTCCGGGTCTGTGCCAAAGCGCAACCGGTTAGTTTTTTCAAACGACACGCCAAGGCCCTGGCGCTATCGTGTCTTGCTGTGTTGCTGCTGGTTATTGGTGTCAGTGTGCTAGATAATCGTTCCTGGCAACACGTACTGGACAAGCTTGCTGAACAACCGGGTATTGTGGTGGTTGAACAAGAGCATGGTTTTGGCCGCGATTATATCAGTGCTCTGGTGGATCAGGATGCTGACTCGCCAGAAGACATTCTACGAGCAGGGGGTGTGGATCTGGAAACGGTGGAATTGCAGTGGGCCGCTTACATCAGCGATGAACCGCAAATCAAGCAGCGGCGAGCGGCGCGGCTGCTGCAATTACCCAGTGGCGTGTTTGCACACGTTCAAGGTCGGGAGCTGTTCGTGTCTGGAGACATACCCGGCGGTTGGATTAACTGGGCGCAGTCGCAAGCCCATAAAATTGACGGAATCGATAGCATCGATCAAATAAAGCAGGCTGACCCACAATGGAGACAGGACCGGTGATACGCAAAAAAATCTGCTTACTGGGAGCGCCCTCTGTTGGCAAGACAAGTCTTGTGCGGCAGTTTGTTGATAGCATGTTTGATGAACACTATCAGCGCACGATTGGTGTCAAGATAGATAAAAAAACGGTGACAGTGGATGCGCAGGAACTGGTGTTAATGCTATGGGATATGCACGGTGAAGACGATGATATGCCCGTACGAGATTCCTACTTGCGTGGGCTCAATGGCTACCTGCTGGTTGTCGACAGCACCCGTCCGGACACGCTAGCGCAAGCGGGCCGAGTGCACGAACGTGTCCAGAAAATGTCCAGTGGTGTGCCGTATATACTGGTGCTGAACAAGTCAGATCTTTTGCTGGACTGGCATGCTATAGACCAGGCATCTGCACCATTGGCACAAGATGCACAGGCTATGATTAAGACAAGCGCACGAACCGGGCAGGCGGTTAATGATTGTTTCAGTACATTGGGGCGCGCCTTGCTCCGGTAGTACTGCATTCGCTGAATGCGAACCGTACGTAAATTTACGTAGGTAACCAAACGAATATTACTCTTGGCCAGATCCTGTTCTACTGTGCGCTGATAAATCGGAGTGTGCTGTGTCTTCTGTAACAGAATTAGATCGGGTATTAACGCTGATTAACGATCGTAGCTCGGCCGACGCCGAGCGTTGGTGGACATCAATCGATGACATCAGGACCACCCAGCGCCAGCGAACGAGGGCTACTGAGACCCTGGTCGGATTGAGTCGCGAAAATGCCATGGTCAAGCGGGTGCTGGACATAGGCCTGGCAGCTAGTGGGTTGCTGCTGTTATCACCGTTGTTGTTGTGTATTGCGCTGCTTATCAGAATCGAAACCCCGGGGCCAGTATTGTTCAAGCAATCCCGCTGCGGTAAGGATGGCCGTGTTTTTAAAATACTCAAGTTTCGCAGCATGACGATGCGTAGCCATGACTGCTTTACGCAAGCGACTCGGTTCGACTCACGGGTAACGCGTATAGGGTTTTTTTTGCGGCGTACCAGCTTGGATGAGTTACCTCAGTTGCTTAATGTCATTCAAGGCTCTATGTCATTGGTTGGACCCAGGCCACATCCGCTGAAACTCGATGCGCAATTTCGGCTGATGATTCCAAATCTCGATTCACGCTATATGGTCAAGCCAGGCATTACTGGTTGGGCGCAGATCAATGGTTTTCGTGGCGGAACGCAACATTTAAGCGATATGATGTCCCGTGTGGAATATGATCGGCATTACATCCGTTTCTACAGCCTTCGGCGCGATATCAGAATTCTGGTGACTACAATGTTCAAGGGGTGGGTTCATAAGAACGCGTACTAACAATGCATTGCAATTGCGTTTTTCTATGAAATTTTTTGCCGCCACATTCGTCGAATTTTTTTATTTACCATTCTAGGGAGCAATGCGTTTGTCCAGAGTTTTAACCGACTTGAACTGGCGATGTGAACGGCTTTGCCTGTCCAGAATGCATCCAAGGCTTGGTGGGCCACGGCGTCTGGTTCTTCGTAGGTGAACCCGCCGGATAATTTAAAATAGCGTAGCGCGGTTCGGCCCATCAGTTTTTGCAATGGAGAGTGCATTGCCGGTGCAACGAACGTTGTAACGCTTAGATCCGTGTCGGCCCATTCCCGGCCAAGTGTTTCTCCCAAGGTCCACAGTGCGGCGTGAGAAGCGCCATAGTTTGCTAACAACGGACTACCGCAGCGCCCAGTGGATGAGATAACATTCATTATACCGTGCGCATGCTGAGCTCTTAATCTGTTTAGAAAAAGATGCATTAACCGACCCGGCACGTCGACGTTAACCAACAGGTTTTTTCGCAAGTTGTTTTCTGGTAGTTGGTGGAACAGGTCCGCATCGAACGTACTACAGCAATTGATGAGGGCGTGGAATTGTTTCGCACCGTGCTCTGAGAGTTCGTCAATAAAGGTCTGTACCTTATCAGCAGATAAAAAATCGACAGCACGATACTGAATATCAACGTTTGAATTTGTGCGCCTTAGTTGTGTAGTTAGCCCATTGAGTTTTTCAGCATCTCGTGACACGAGATATAGATTGAATCCTTGTCTAACCAGTAAATCAGCAAAACGGCCTCCAAGATTGCCTGTGGCGCCAAGTATCATTATTTTCCCAGGCGCTTCGGGCTTGGCGGTTTTTACATGTGTAGGGGCTAATGCAACACGTGACACGGCAGATTTATTGAAGATAGATTCGGTGACATTTAAAAAATGATCCAGCTCCTCACGCTTATTAAAGAAGTGAGGGGAGACACGAACATAGCCGTTTCTGCTGGTGATTTTAATGCGGTGTTTTTCGTAAAGTTCACCAACGATTCGGCTGGATAGGCCATCGGGAATGTGGAAGCTTGTAATCCCGGCATATTGGTTGTCGCCATCGGCTAAAAGACCAAAACCAGCACTTTTCAAACTACTGCGCAGATACGTTGAATGCTGGCTGATAGACGAAAAAATACTATCCCAGCCTATCGTGTCTAATTGTTTTAGTGATGACGCGGTACCTATGATGGGTAAATAATTAGGCAGGCCAGGTTCAAAGCGGGTCATTTCGTCAGGAAAGTCCAGCGAATTCAGGCTCATGTACTCAGGGAACCGATGACTAGTCCAACCCACGAAGGGTACGTCTAGATTCTCTAACAGTGCGGGTTTGACATAGAGAAAACCACAGCCCACTGGTCCCATAATCCATTTCTGCGCACCGGAACACATGAAATCAGGATCGATTTTCTGCAAGTCAAAGACGGTGCTACCGATGGCCTGAATGGCATCGAGACAAACCAGAATATCGTGCTTGCGACAGAATATGACAAGCTCTTCGAGTTCGTAGAGCCTGCCTGTTTCATAGCTCACAGCACTGATGCTGATCAGCTTGACACCACTTAGATCAAGTCGCTGTAAGACATCGACCAAAGGTTCGTTGGGGTTTGGGGTAAAGGTTTTGCAAATAACGCCTTTGTGTATGAGGTTTAACCACGGGAAGTAGTTGGACGGAAACTCATTGTCCGGAACCAGCACGATATCGCCGGGTTTGAAATTAATACTCAGTGCCAGAGTACTAATGGCCATGGATGTATTGAGCGTAAACGCGATATTTTTTGGATTGGTGTGGACCAGTTCTGCTATCAAGCGACGGGCGTGTTCGATCTCGTTTAGCGTGTCGTAGAAACGTGTGCCTAACGGTTGTGTCATGAGCTCAATTTCTGAGCGCATGCATGCGGCTGTAACACTGGTTATCGGTGCGGTCGCCGCGTAGTTTAAATACAAGCCTTTGCCAGCTGTATTCAACTGCTGAGTATAGTTGCTGAGGTTCAAGTAGACTGGTCCATGGCACGGGCCTGCTTGATGCTGCGAGAATAGCGAATGTACAAGGTGATGCTGCCACCGATAATCACCCAATAGAAAAACGCGTTTAGAAAACTGTATCCCCAGCTGAAGGTTATTGACAGAGACTCCAGTACGGTAAATAGCATCAATGCGGCCAACCGGTCGGTTTGTCCTGCCGGGCCAACGCTTTGAATGGAACCGCCGCTGGCAGCCCCCAGTAGTCCAAAAAAGGTTATAGCCCAAGACATGGCCAGGGCTGCCATATGGACAGGGCTAAAATCATTCATGGCAAAAATGATGGTGGGATACAACATGATGTCACACAGTTCCGGGTGCAGACGATTGATCATGTCACCCACTTTCGAGGTTTTATCGTATCTCTCAGCGACAACGCCATCCAATGTTGCAATAATCATACGTATAAAAGCCAGTAGGATTACTAGGTAAAAGAATATGGGTTGGCTCTGTTGTATCGCAAAGAAATAGCACAGCGCCATTGCGACGCCTATCGGGAAAAGGGCAGCACTGATGAGGTTTGGGTTGGTGTTTTTGAAACGAGGAACCAGAAACGCTATCAGTTTTCTGAAAGGGTGTTTTAACGGGTAAAGTCCAATATCCATGTTAGGTTACCGAGTTGAACAGCAAATAAGTTGCGGGTATTGTTAGAATCAAAGCATCAATTCTATCGATAATGCCTGTATTTCCCGGCAAAATTCTGCCAGAGTCTTTAATAGCGAATTCTCTTTTTAGCATTGAGAATATCAGGTCGCCCATTAGACCGAAAAAGCCCAAGGCTATCGCCCAGAGCACCATGAACATAGGTGAAACCGGGTGTTCTAATGAGCGACTTACCAGTCCGGTAAAGCTTATTGCAACAAGTACCAATACGCCCGTTGAAAGAAACCCAATACCCCAAGACTTATTCTGATTGATGTGGCCAGCCACTGGGTAGCGTATCCATTTTAAAACGGTTGATTCGGTTTTCGTTGTCAACAGTCTCTGTGTGTATTTACCCATCCAGTAAGCGCTCATGTCACGAAATTCTGTCAGGAATACACACAATAAAAGTACCATCACGCTTTTCTGGAACAGCACTACGGCAAGCGGCAAGGCAATAGCGAAAAACAGAATACCTGAAGACAAATGCCCAAAACGATGCAGTTGTCCACTGGGGGCATTCTCAACGACTAGTAGGGTAGGGAGTACAAGCAACAAAAATAGTAGAGCAACCATGATAGCTTGTGTATCCTGGGCTCGGTAACTCAATACAAAACATACCGGAATTAACAGGGCGCAGAGACCATCAACAGCTATGGTGCGTCCGTTTCGTGGCCGAGAGTCAAAGCACCTGTATTCATAGAACGCTGCTATGGCCACGATCACCATCAGGCCACAGAACACTGTTGAGTTGGTTGCCACACTAATTTGAAAAAGTGCCAGCATCCACCAGAAGGTAGTTGTTCGAGCTGACAGTTCAGAGCTACTGGCATTTTTATCTTTCAACAAATAGCGCACGAGAAGTGTGAAAAATGTCAGTACACCAATGGTAATGCCAAATACCGTTGCAAAATCAGTCTGACCATCAATCACGACTTTTAAGAACGATACCGAAATGAGGAGCGGTAGCACAAGGGTATTCATAGGCTAGTCGCCGTAAGCCGTGTGCGAGATGTAAGCGGCGCCTTTTGCTCGTTTGATTGAACAGATGACCCGCTGAATGCCTGAGATTAGTACCAACGTGCTCAAACCGTAGAGAAACAATCCAAGCTGAACAGATGCAGATTCATACAGGGCATACAGATACACTGAGTACAGGCTCATGAAAACAGCACGCTCAGGTTTTCCTCCACCGATAGATTCCTGTCCTCGAATTCCATTGGGTAGGTTTTTCGCCATAACGCCTGAAAATTCGCAGAACCAAATACTGACAATAAATACGAAAATAGCCACAGCGTGGGATGGGAAGACGACCAACAGTATTCCATAACTCACCGTGTCGCCAATCACATCGGCTAGCTCATTGAGTACCTCGCCAGCAGGTGTTGCAGTGCCTTGGGCTCTGGCTAACAGGCCATCCAGCGCATTGGCAATGAAACGGCACAAGCTCAGAACAGGAATGCACAGTAACAGCCACTGAATATCGTTCGAAAAGTAAAAACACGCAGCGACGGCAAGAAACAACAGCACACCGACAATCGACGCGTGATTAGCAGTGATTGCAGTGCCTGCGAATCGCGCAGCAATCTGCTGAAATTCACCTTTGAACCGGTAGAGCATGTTGGGTTTCCTATGCAGGCAGCATGCCTATCGTTAACACGTTACGCGCCTACAACGCAAATCGCAGTACAATTTGAATTCGCTGCCCGAAAACGAAAAAATAGTGCTATTGAGTAATCACTGACATATTTCGTTATCCGATCAACGATTTGAACGCGGAAGTTCTCCACGCTATTGATTTCGCCTAAATTTTTAAAATTCAACGTAAGCTTAGCGGTACGGCACATTCAACTCGAACACGTGACACACATGATATGAGAACGCTCGCTGCATTTGTATTTCCCGGTTTTGAAACGCTGGACTACTTTGGCCCTATGGAAATGTTAGGGGGCTTTGGGGAGGAGATTCAGATTATAACGGTTGCCAAAGGGCGCCACCC
>CALKXZ010000261.1 GCA_938003775.1 uncultured Granulosicoccus sp.
ATAAGATGATCGGTGGCATAGCGCTGCAATTCACCAATACGTAGCGGGTTGTCCTCAGCCGTGTTACGCACACAGGCCTGCTCGCATAACGTTTCGGTCGGACAAACGCGCGCGCACATACCGCCCAGAATATTTTCATCAAAAATAGTTCGAGCCGAACCCTTCGGATTCCCGGTCTTGATCTGACGAATGAACAACGGTATGTCGATACCCGTCGGGCAAGCTGTCACACACGGAGCGTCGTAACAGAAATAGCAGCGGTCCGATTCCACGGTTGCCTCATGATGGGTCAACGGTGGATGTAGGTCCTGATACAGCAATTCGAAATTCCGGGATGCCATGGACTAAGACTCCATTTACGATGTCACTGCACTGATTAAAGCAATATTTTTCCAAATGGTCAAATTTTAACGAAATCCAGCACCTCGCCGTGGCGGTTGGACTATTCGTCCGACAACGTACGAGGCATTAGCACCCAGGTGTTCGGGTGCTATCGAAATCAACCACCACTACTGCAAACCGTTAGCGGGGCTGTCGATCTGGGCTGGCTGAAAACAACGCCACCAGTTGGCTGGTCATGACATCAGCCAACTGTGAGACATCATGAATGGTTGTCGCCCGTGAATAATATTGGCGCACATCATGACCAATACCAATAGCGACCAGTTCTACTTCTCCCTGACGTTCTATCTGTGCAATAACATGGCGCAAATGCTTTTCCAGAAAACGACCAGGGTTAGTTGACAGGGTTGAATCATCGATCGGCGCGCCGTCCGATATCATCATTAGGATACGCCGTTGTTCAGGCCGTTGTAGCAATCGGGTGTGTGCCCACTGCAAGGCTTCACCATCTATGTTCTCCTTCAACAGGCCTTTGCGCATCATTAAACCCAGGTTACGACGTGATTGACGCCAAGGCGTATCAGCCGCTTTGTAGATAATGTGCCGTAGATCATTCAGTCGACCCGGATTGGCAGGATAACCCGCCGCAACCCACCGTTCACGCGACTTACCGCCTTTCCAAGCACCGGTTGTAAAACCAAGAATCTCTATGCGTACACCACAACGCTCCAAAGTGGTTGACAGAATATCTGCACAAACTGCCGCCACTCGAATAGAGCGGCCGTGCATGGAGCCTGAGTTGTCCAGCAGCAATGTCACCACTGTGTCGCGAAACGGGGTTTCCGATTCCTGCTTGAATGTCAGCGGCATCATCGGCTCTGTCAACACACGCGTCAGCCGCGATGTGTCCAGCTGACCCTCTTCCAGATCAAATTCCCACGAGCGACGCTGCTGGGCCATCAATACTCGCTGCAAGCGGTTGGCAAAGCGACCAATAGAGCGCTGCAGGTCACCTATGTGCGTATCTAACGTTTGGCGCAACCGGGTCAGCTCTTCTACATCACACAAGTCCAGCGGACGAATCACTTCATCGAACTCTCGGGTATAGATGTGGTAGTCGTTCACAGCACGGCGATTCGCTTCACCGACTGTTGCACGCCATTCACTGCCAGGGGTCTCTGAACTTCGCTCCGGCATATCGTCTTCGGGTTCGACGGTGTCGCTGCCATCCTCGGCGTTCCCATCGTCCTCGGTGGTCTCTGACTCACCATCCTCCTGCAAAGACGTACTGTCAGTGTCGCCAGTATCCGATTGATCCTGCTCAGACTGATTGTCTTCGTGCTGCTGATTGTCCTCACCGGCATCGTCTGGCTGCTCGCTGGACTCTCCATCATCCAGATCAAGCGCGCGAAGAAGTTGCCCCAATGCCTGTGCAAAACTTGCTTGATCAGTCAGGTCGAAAGTGTCAGCTTGAAATTTGTCGGCAACATCGCTAGCCAACCATTCACGCCAATCGGACAGAGCCTCAGCGGCAGCACGCGGCAATGGACGATGACTGAGCTGTTCGCGCAGGAAGAGCGTTAGCGCGTGATCAATACCGAGCCTGGGCTCCTGCTTTTCACCCAGGCTCAATGCAGGTTTGCGTATTGAATCCAGTAGAATTTGATAACGCCCATCGAGTGCAGCATCCAGGTTGCGCCCTATTCCCTCGTACACATTACTACCAAGTAGCTCCACTCGCGTTTGTTCAGCCATGCTGTGCAGGCGCTGCGACGTATCGGTGCGCGGTTGCAGGCGAGCGTGGGTACGCGCATCATGATGCTGCTTATGCAGGGCTATGGCGTCGCTGCGACCACGCGTCTGCAATCGCTCCAGCTCTGAAGCGTTATCTGCGATGGCTGGCAAAACCATACCATCAACCTCTTCGGCCTTCTCATCAAAGGTGATCTCTATAGAGGTGTCTTTAGCGATGGCACGAGCACAGGCACCTGTCGATTGCCGAAACCCTGCACCGGCATCAAGAGCACTAGAATTCAGTGGCGCATTAAGCCCCTCTCCTTTGATTACATCAGAGGCGGCCTTGGTTAATCCACTAGACCCGCCAACCGCCCCATCAACGGCCTTGCCGCCCGCTGCTGATGCACCGATAGGTTGCACCTCGCCAATACGATGCGGGTGCGTGCGCTTATCAGCCGTCAAGATCCTTGAGCTCCTCACCAAAAACGCGCTGGTAAAGTTCGCTGATCAACGCACGTTCAGCGGGGTCGCATTTGTTGGCAAAGGCCAGCTCAAACGCCAGCCCGGTGTCTTTAAAAAACGTTAGATTCTGCGTCCAGGTAATGACGGTGCGCGGACTCATCACTGTGGCTAAGTCGCCGTTTCGAAACGCATTTCGGGTCAACCCGGCCAGCGATACCATTTGTTCAACCAGTTTCTCACCGGCTTCATTTTGTAAATGCGGTGCCTTGGCCAGAACCACCTTAGCCTCATTGGCAGGTGCCAGGTAGTTGAGGATTGTGGTGATTGACCAGCGATCCATCTGCGCCTGGTTGATCTGTTGCGTGCCATGATACAGACCGGTGGTATCCCCCAGCCCAACCGTGTTGGCTGTGGCAAAAAAACGAAAGGCCGGATGTGGCTTTATGACCCGACTCTGGTCCAATAGTGTCAATTGCCCGGAAGATTCCAGCACGCGTTGGATCACGAACATAACGTCCGGTCGGCCAGCGTCATACTCATCGAAAACCAGCGCCATATTACGCTGATAAGCCCACGGCAATATGCCGTCTTGGAACTCGGTGACCTGCTTACCTTCACGCAGAACTATCGCATCCTTGCCGATCAGATCGATGCGGCTGACGTGACTATCCAGATTGATTCTCAGACAGGGCCAATTCAGGCGTGCTGCAACCTGTTCTATATGTGTAGACTTGCCAGTGCCGTGGAATCCGGAGATCAGTACCCGCCAGTCATTGGCAAAGCCGGACAGAATAGCCAGAGTCGTTTTAAAATCGAACAGATAGGCAGGATCAATTTCCGGGACACGCTCAGAACGAACCGAGTACGCTGGCACGTCTAGGTCAACATCCAGTCCGAAAAGCTCTCTGACCGACACGGTAGTGTCGGGAATCAAAGCATCGGCAGAAGCGTCATTTTGTATGGTGTCGAGCATGAATCTGGTCAATAGCGGGTGAAAGGCGTTATCCTACACGCCCAGCGGCACAGGGACTCAAACAGAGCCGGTGTCAGGTGCAAAAAACAATAAAAAATTGTGGACTTGCTGGACCAGCAGCTATCTGTTGGTTGAATACAATGATTATGTGCAGTACCTTCTCAGCTCACGATTCATCGCGGCGGCATGCAATGAAACGGTTTGGCAATTGACCTAAAGCCAAAACCCTGTGCTGCACGCTCTGAATGCTACCCCGAGGTATCCCGTCCAAACCATGTCCAGCATTGTGCTGCCTTCCTCGTCCCGCTGTATCGGCATAATGGCCGAACTAACCGGCGCCACGAGTCTTGAACCAATGATCGATGCTGCTATCGGGCAGCTGGCACGCAACGGTTTTGAAACCCTGGTTGTCTCGTCAGGTAGCAGCGTGCGCGATGAGCAAAACGCCTGGGATATTCTGGCGCGCAGCCAATGCGATGGGTTAATCGTGCATTCGGATTGCCTCGAAAACGATCAGTTGGCACGCTTGATTAGCACACGACCAAATGTGGTACTCGCTAACCTGAATAACACCCAAGCAGGCAAACTGGCCGCGACACACCTGGCCAATATGGGACACACTCAGCTTGCAATGGTGACCGGCCCTACGCACCGCTATTGCGTTCAGCATATGTCACGCGGGTTTGTGTCACAGACCATGACCGAACACGGACGACAACTGGAATTTCCGATCCTTTCGAGCACGTTGAATGAAGAAGGCGGTGCCGATGCGATGAACAAGCTGCTGGTGTCAGTTGCTAATCCCACCGCTATTTTTTTCCATAACGACCGTATGGCCATTGGCGCGTTGCAGGTATGTCAGCAGCAAGGCATTCGCGTCCCAGACGACATCTCTTTGCTCGGCTGTGGAAATTTACCAGAGTCGATTCTTGCCAAGCCCGCCTTGAGCACGATCAGCCAGCCGCTGAAAAGCATTGGTGAACACGCTGCCAAGCGCATGGTTTCGCTGTTGGACGGTGATTCAAGTGAGGCCAACGTAGCGGCTAATCTTAAATGGTCTAGTCCCACACTTATGAACCGCTACTCCATCGCGGATCGAAGTCACTCAATCTCGACAACACCTGACAGTCAAATTAGTGCACGTGAGCGCGAATGCTTACAGTGGGCCGCTAAGGGCAAGACCTCCTGGGAAATCAGCCAGATTCTGGGCGTTACTGAAAGTACTATTATTTATCACTTGCGTAACGCCACCCGCAAACTAGACGCTGCCAACCGATTGCATGCGGTCACCAAAGCTCTGCAGGCCTGCATCATAGATTTCTAACAAGACCGGCATTTACCCGTGCTGCCGAAAAAGTTTCACCACCGGTTTTATTACCATTAAGCGGCGGTGACTTTAAAACGCTGTGCTCCGGCAAAGCGCACACAATCCCACTTCATGACCAAATCGTGTCTTGACTACAGTGAGGATCACTTGTGACTAAAAAAAATGTTCTGCCATCGCACTACCGGGCTGCTACCGGTGCTGTCCTATTGGCCACTATGATGGCCGTTTCTGCATGCGGTGGCGGTGGTAGCAACGCTATTGCTGCACGAGCCGATGATGCACCGGCGACGCCAGTGAGCGATGTTCTTATGCGGGTATCGTTACCCACTCGCTTGCAGAACCTGCCAGATGCATTGGAGATCATCGTAACAGCTGGTGGTGATAGCCGAGTTATGCAAGGCTCTAGTGGTGAATATACCGTAACGATGGCATTACCGGAAAATCGTGAATACCCCGTATTTTGGCGCGTACAACGTGTGTCCGACGGGCTGATTGTTGCCTCTGCTCAATCCAAAGTAACAACCGATGCACCCGAGGTCACCTTTGCGTTACCGCCGCAACTGTTCGATACCAACTTCGATTCTGATAGCGATGGTTTTTCTAACATTGCCGAAATTGAACGCGGCACGGAGCCTATGCAGGTCAGTGAGGATTTTGACGGTGACGGACAAGCAAACGAATCTGACACCGATGATGACAATGACGGCTTTCGTGATGACATCGATGCGTTTCCATTCAATGCATCAGAGTATGTTGATAGTGATGGTGATGGTATCGGTGACAATCAGGATCGTGACGATGACAACGATCTAATTCTGGATGTCGATGACAAGTTCCCGCTTGACCCTGATGAAAGTCTGGACTTGGACCTGGATGGTCTGGGCAACAGTGTGGACAACGACGATGATGGTGATGGCACCATTGATTTGGAGGATCCGCAGCCATCCAACCCGAATATAACCGGCAACGAAGATACCGACGGTGACGGCTACCCAGACAGAGATGATGCATTCATCTACGACCCGTCAGAACACAACGATAACGATGGCGATGGCATCGGTGACGTTGCTGACAATGATGATGATAACAACGGTATACCCGACGACCAGGATAACTCCTCCGTAGGCGTACCCTTCACTTCACGCCAGCCGGTCATTGATGGCGCATTCGGTTGGTGGGAATGGCAGGATGCCGCACGCTCCGACAGTCGCGGTAACTACCTGTACATGGACCATCTGCTGGATGACAGCTACAACATTCTCACCGATCAGGACAATCAAGACTACAGCTCATGGCGCGCCATGCACGATGGTGAGTACCTGTACATACTGGTACAGATCGGTCGCGAGCAGGCAGCAAACCGCTGGAGCGACTCATTAGACATATGGCACGATGACAGCGTTGAGGTCTTTATAGACGTCGGCAATGACAAGCTAAACAGCTTCGGCAGTGACGACTATCAGCGGCTATTCCGGTACCAGGATGATGCCGCCGATGCCCAGGTGGTGGGCAGCAATTCTGCAGCTGGCTTGATAGCGTCGTATTGTTCCAGTCGCGGCATGGCAACCGATTGGGGCTGGTACACCTACTATGAAATTAAAATTGATCTCAGCTCAATTGGCCTGAACGTGGGTGAGCGCTTTGGTATTGATGTGCAATACAACGACGACGATGATTCTGATGATCGGGATGCTAAATGGGCTTGGTTCGCGCCATCCGGGGCTGATCTGAGCTGGGAGAATCCAGGACTGATGGGGACCGCTATTCTGGCACCCGAAGTTGTTAACACGCGGGTGGATTAATTCGGCCAGCTTGGCTTAGGCGATCGTACCTGCGCAACCGATACACGCAACGGTTGTTGTAACCACAAAAAAGGCGCTCTTTATGAGCGCCTTTTTTGTGCCCGTCAGACACTTATCAAAACACCGACTAGCTGTCGGACGGGGTGCCTATTTGGCAGCCTTGCGCTCCTGCGCTTCCTTAATAACGACATCGGCTACGTTCTTTGGACACGGATTATAGTGACTGAATTCCATTGAAAACTGACCACGTCCTGATGTCATAGTCCGCAAGTCACCGATGTAACCGAACATCTCTGACAACGGCACATCTGCCTTGATGCGAACACCAGTTGCACCTGGTTCTTGCGATTTGATCATGCCACGACGACGGTTAAGATCGCCGATAACATCACCGACATGATCCTCAGGTGTGAATACATCCACCTTCATCACGGGTTCGATAATCTGAGGGCCTGCTTTTGGGATGGACTGACGGTAAGCGCCCTTAGCGGCTATTTCAAAAGCCAATGCACTGGAATCCACCGCATGAAACGCGCCGTCATTGAGCACGACACGAAAATCAAGCAGCGGGTAACCGGCCAACACACCTTCGACCATCGACATTTTGAATCCTTTTTCTACCGCTGGCCAATATTCGCGCGGCACGTTGCCGCCGGTAACCTTGGATTCAAATTCAAATCCGGTACCCGATTCCCCAGGCTCGATCGTGTAGTCAATACGACCGTATTGCCCAGAACCGCCCGATTGCTTTTTGTGCGTGTAGGTATCTTCAATCATTTGCGTGATCGTTTCGCGATACGCTACTTGCGGCTTGCCCACTTCAACTTCGACACCATGGGTGCGTTTTAGGATATCTATCTTGATATCCAGATGCAGCTCTCCCATTCCCATCAGGATAGTCTCACCGCTTTCCTCGTCTGTCATGACTCGAAAGGAGGGATCTTCTGCCACCATTTTGCCGATAGCTACACCCAATTTTTCAGTACCCGCCTTATCAATGGGCGAGACAGAAATAGAAATAACAGGGTCAGGGAATACCATTGGCTCTAACGTGGCTGGGTTCTTGGGATCTGCCAACGTATGCCCGGTTTGTACGTTCTTCATACCGAGCACAGCAACGATATCTCCCGCCTGCGCCGAATCCAGTTCGATACGATCTTCGGCGTTCATCTCCACGATTCGACCAATACGTTCAGTCTTACCGGTAAACGTATTGAGTATCGTGTCGCCTTTGGCGATTTTGCCTGAATAGATGCGAATAAATGTCAGCGCACCATAGCGGTCGTCCATGATCTTAAACGCCAGTGCACGCAACGGTTTTGACGCATCAACGATCGCAAATTCACCAGTCTCGGTGCCTTCCAGATCAACCTCGGGTTGAGGTTTCACCTCAGTCGGATTAGGCAGATACGCAACCACGCCATCCAGCATGGGCTGTATGCCTTTATTCTTGAATGCAGAACCGCAGTATGTCGGGAACCACTCAAGTGAAATAGTCCCTTTGCGGATGCACGCTTGTAGCGTGGCAATGTCAGGAATCTCGCCTTCAAAGTACTTTTCCATGGCGGCATCATCCATCTCGAGTGCTGATTCGATCAGCTCCTCTCGGTACTGTGCGACCAATTCGACCATATCGGCGGGTACATCTCCGACTGTGTACGCAGCTGGGTCACCGGTATTGTCCCAGATCCAGGCCTTTTCGGTGAGTAGATCGACGACGCCAGTGAAATCGTCTTCCGTGCCGATGGGCAACGTCATAACCAGTGGTCGCGCAGCCAGCACGTCTTTGATTTGCTTGACGACTCGATAGAAGTCCGCGCCCATCCGATCAAGTTTATTGACAAAAATCACGCGCGCAACTTCTGACTCATTGGCGTAGCGCCAATTAGTTTCTGATTGAGGCTCTACACCACCTGAACCACAAAACACACCCACACCACCGTCTAGCACTTTCAGCGAGCGATAAACCTCAATGGTAAAGTCTACGTGACCGGGGGTGTCGATGATGTTGAATCGATGACCATCCCATTCGCAACTGGTGGCGGCTGACTGAATCGTGATACCACGCTCCTGCTCCTGCTCCATGAAGTCAGTAGTGGCTTCACCGTCATGCACTTCTCCGGTCTTGTGTATTTTGCCGGTGAGCTTCAGGATACGCTCTGTGGTGGTGGTCTTGCCCGCATCAACGTGGGCAAAGATGCCAATGTTGCGGTAGTTGGAAAGGTCAGTCATCTTGATGCTCGCGCTCTGGGAATAATGGCCCGGTAGTATTATGTTGACCGGACGTTACTTTGCAGGAACCGAAAAAAGCGACTTTCACCAATTGAATAAGTCGCCCTCGCCAGCTCGCCGGGTTATGCATTGTGCATACCAGGATGCGAGCCAGAGGGTAACAATCAGATCGTGAAGGTGCCTGACGCGGTAAACCCACAATTCTACCGAATTTTGGGACTTGAATGTCACATCACAAGGGCCCATTCGGCCGCTACTGGAGTATCAATTGTGAGCGATCCGATAAGCCTGGCTAATATTGAATGACGATGAACCCAAAAGAGGAACCACCTGAGATCCCGCCCTCAATAGCAACACCTACCAAAATCGAAGAATCCGTGACGCAATCGCAGGCCACACAGCCGATCGATACCAGTCGCCGAATTGGCGCTGGCATGATTGCGTTGCTGTGGGTATTGGTTCTGGGCGGCGGCGTTTGGCTGGCGCAGGGGTGGCTCGATGGTCGAGCTCAGCGCAATGCGCCAGTGTGGACGAGCGATTCAAACGGGTCTGGAGCGCTGGCTCTGTCAGCCGATCGATATGGCCAGTACTGGATTACCGGTAGCGCCAATGATCATACCGTTAATTTCCTGCTGGACACCGGCGCCACTGATGTCAGCCTGCCTCAGTCAGTTGCTGACCGACTCGGACTGAAACGTGGCCAAGCATCGCGCGCCATTACCGCTAACGGTACGGTCACAATTTACGCCACCAATCTCGACAGCCTTAGCATCGGCCCATTGACTCGAAATCGGGTCCGAGCCCATATAAATCCGAGTATGGAAGGCGATGTTGCGTTGCTGGGCATGAACTTCTTACGCCACTTTGAGCTGCTGCAACGCGCTGGCGAACTCACAATTCGGCTTCCATGAGCTAACCTTAGCGGCAGACAAGGGAACCTTCGTTGCTATTGTCGTTCACACGCCAATGAGTGACTGGAGGAGCAGGCGGTTCATGTGCAGATGGTTTATCAGTTGCGTTGGATGACAACATTGCAAGACTTGTTCGCCTCGGGTGCTGGCCTCAACCCGTCATGTCACGGT
>CALKXZ010000262.1 GCA_938003775.1 uncultured Granulosicoccus sp.
ATCCCGTACGGGGAAGACTGGCGTCGAGCGGGTGAATACCTGAAACAAGCCATGAGCGCTATCGGCGTTGATCTCGAGCTACGCTACGAAGATGTTCCCACGTGGCTCAAGCGCGTCTATGCTGACTATGATTTTGAAATCAACGTTAACTATTTCTATCAGTTACCCGATCCGGTTATCGGTGTGCAGCGTCATTACGGTACTGACCAGATTCGTCCGGGTACCCCGTTCGTCAACTCCACGCGTTTTTCCAATGAGAGACTGGATGAGTTGCTCGCCGCTGGAGCGGTAGAACCTGATGCTGCGAAACGCAGCGACATATACGCTGAAATCTCCGCCATTCTCGGCGAAGAGCTTCCTGTGGTTAACCTGTTTGAAATGGAATTCTTAACGGTCTACAACGAAAAACTTAAAGACCACACGATATCGGCTATGGGCGCTTACAGTTCATTCGATCGGGCCTATATCGAGCAATAATTACAAAGGGATAGCTCGCTCATGAGTCAAACGGCTCAACGATCCCGCTACGTTCTGAAACGCCTTCTGCAGGCTGTGCCGGTAGTGTTGGCCATCATAGTGGTCAATTTCTTCCTGTTACAGCTGGCAGAGGGCGACGCGGTCGACGTACTAGCCGGAGAGGCCGGTTCCGCTACACCAGAATATATGGAGCAGCTTCGGGAGAAATTTGGTCTGGACAAACCTCTGCCGGTACAGCTGGGTGTGTACATGAAAAACATGCTCACGTTCGATCTTGGCTATTCGTTCAGACATGATATGCCCGTCTCCAAACTGGTACTCGACCGGCTAGTACCTACTCTGCTCCTAATGGTCAGTACGATCACTCTGGCTGTTGGCTTCGGCATTGTGTTGGGGCTGCTGGCTGCATCCAGCCTGAATACATGGCGCGACAACGTCATCAGTGTGTTTGCGCTGATCTCGTACGCTACTCCGCTGTTCTGGGTTGGCTTAATGATGATCGTCGTGTTCTCTTTAAAATTACGTTGGTTTCCGACCAGCGGTATGGAGAACGTGGCGATGTTTTACGAAGGCTGGGATAGAGTCAAGGATATCGCCCACCATCTGGTCATGCCTACACTGACGCTGTCATTGTTCTACCTGGCGCTGTATACACGGCTTATGCGTGCTTCCATGCTTGAACAATCCAGCATGGACTATGTCACGACTGCACGGGCCAAGGGCCTGACAGAACGGCGCATCGTGTTCGTACACATATTGCGCAATGCATTACTGCCAGTGGTTACCATGGCCGGTGTGCAAGTGGGCTCACTGATAGGCGGCTCGGTCATTGTTGAATCAGTGTTTGCTTGGCCCGGTCTGGGCATGCTTGCGTTTGAAGCGTTGTTTGCCCGAGATCTGAATCTGTTGCTCGGCATATTTCTGCTATCAGCCCTATTGGTTGTCGCGATCAATCTCGTTGTCGATCTCGTGTACTCATTTCTCGATCCACGCATAGAGGTCGGTTGATATGTCATTTTGGGGCCGCTTTTGCCGCAACCGCTCAGCAGTTGTTGGACTATTCATCCTGGCGCTGGTCATTCTCATCGCAGCCACCGCTGGCCTGTTGTTTCCAGAGGATCCATTCAAGCTGGTTGGCCGCTCTATGTCTGCACCGGGCGAAAACGGATTTCTGTTTGGTAGCGATACGCTTGGACGCGATGTTGCAGCGGGCATGGCCCATGGTGCTCGCGTCTCTTTACTAATCGGTCTATTAGCAACCTCTGTTGCGGTGAGTCTGGGTGTTCTGCTGGGCGCTATGGCTGGCTACTTTGGCGGTTGGATAGATGATGTACTGATGCGTTTTACCGAAATGTTTCAAACTATTCCCTCGTTCATCTTCGCCATTCTAATTGTGGCTATCATGAAACCCTCTATACAAAGCGTCATCATCGCCATAGCCGTCGTAAGCTGGCCTGCTGTGGCCCGACTGGTTCGTGGTGAATTTATGGCCATGCGCAACAGGGAGTTTGTCCAGGCATGCCACATTATCGGCATGAGTGACTGGCGCATTATGATTCGTGAAATTCTACCCAACTGTGTGTCTCCCATTATTGTGACCGGCTCGCTAATGGTTGCCACCGCGATACTGATCGAAAGCGGCCTTGCTTTTCTCGGCCTGGGTGACCCAAATATAATCAGCTGGGGTTTCCAGATAGGCGCAGGCCGCACCGTTTTGCGCTCCGCCTGGTGGGTCTGCACGTTTCCAGGGATCGCCATCATGCTCACTGTGTTGGCTATTAACCTTGTGGGCGAAGGACTCAACGATGCACTGAACCCTAGGCTGCGCGAACGTACATGAGCACCAACAAGCGGCCCGAAGGCTCCGTCACCCAGGGTAGTGCTGCACATCATGCGGCCAACACCGCTGCTAAACAGAACCAGGCGCGACCAACTTTCCTGACGATTGATCAGCTGCATGTACAACTGCCGACAGGTAGCGAACGCTCTTATGCCGTAGACGATGTCAGTTATTCTCTAGCGCCTCAGGAAATTCTGTGCCTTGTCGGTGAATCAGGCTCTGGTAAATCACTGACCGCACGCGCAATCATGGGCTTACTACCTGAACCCTATGTGCATTATGAAAAAGGCAAGATCGTGTTTCAAGGCGAAGACCTAACCAAAGTAACCCCGGAGCGAATGCGACAAGTTCGTGGTGGCGAGATTTCCATGATTTTTCAAGAACCAATGACGGCACTGAATCCGGTCATGCGCATTGGCGACCAGATAGACGAGGTCATTCGCTTTCACGAGAAACAATCACGTCGGGAACGACGGGCACGTGCGTTGAACCTACTTGATGATGTGCATTTGCCTGACCCACCCAGAATCATGAGTGCCTACCCGCATGAGCTCTCCGGGGGACAACGGCAACGGGCAATGATCGCCATGGCATTAGCATTGGAACCCAAGGTGCTCATTGCCGACGAACCCACAACGGCACTTGATGTCACGACGCAGGCGCAAATACTGCGATTGATAAAAGAACTTCAGGCAAGTCATGATACAGGTGTGCTGTTTATCACGCATGACTTCGGTGTCGTTGCCGACATTGCTGACAGAGTCGCCGTCATGCAGCACGGTAAAATTGTCGAGATTGGCACCGTTGACAAGGTACTCAATGCGCCTGAACACCCGTACACGCAAGCACTTACAAATGCGGTGCCTAGCTTGATACCGCGCGCTGTGAAAGCAGTCAATGAAAAGCCCATCCTACAAGTTAACGAGCTGGTCAAGACCTACCGCTCAGGCAATCGTTGGTTTGGTCTGGGCAAAACCCCCAAACAGGTGCATGCGTGTGATCACGTTAATGTCTCGCTGAACGAGGGGGAAACACTGGGTATTGTTGGCGAGTCTGGCTCGGGCAAGTCCACACTGGCACGTTGTATTGTTCGTCTACACTCATCTGACTCAGGAGAAATACGTTATCGAGGAACTGACCTCTGCACACTGGACAGAGCTGGCATGCGCCCGTATCGATCCAAGATCCAGATGGTTTTCCAAGACCCTTACGCATCATTAAACCCACGCGCAACCGTCGGCCGGATTATTACCGAAGGCCCTATTATCCTGGGTGAAACAAGAACCGCGGCTGAGTCACGAGCACGCGAGATGCTGGAGCTGGTTGGGTTGGATTCGCGCGCTTACGAACGCTACCCCCATGAATTTAGTGGCGGGCAACGACAACGAATCGGCCTGGCAAGAGCGCTGGCGTTGAAACCAGAGATACTGGTAGCCGATGAACCGGTATCAGCGCTGGATGTTTCCATTCAAGCACAGGTTCTTGATCTGCTGGCCGATATCCGTGAACGCTTGAGGCTGTCAATGGTTTTCATCACGCACGATCTTCGTGTCGCTGCGCAGGTGTGTGATCGCATAGCTGTTATGCGCCTGGGCAAAGTCGTTGAACAAGGACCCACTGCTCAATTGTTTGAACAAGCAAACCATCCTTACACACAGGAGCTGCTCGATGCTGTCCCTGGTCGCGAATGGAGCCGCATGCGCTCACAATCTCAATAGTCGCGTATCTCGAAGACCATGCTTGCACAACTCGTCATGATCATCGTCACAACGCAGTGGTGACTTGTTGTGAAATCGATTGTAAGTGTGTGTTGTGCGCTTTTTTCACAACGTAGATAGGTAAATCATCCCTGTTCGCGGAGTTCAACTCGACGAATCTTGCCGGAGATCGTTTTCGGTAATGAGTCGAGGTACTCAATTTCTCGCGGATACTTGTAAGGTGCAGTCACCTCTTTGACAAAATTCTGAATATCTTTAGTCAGTTCGTCAGATCCATGACTACCTTCGGTTAAAACAACAAACGCCTTGACGATATGTCCGCGCACATCGTCTGGTTTGCCAATGACAGCCGACTCGGCAACATTTGGGTGCTCAAGTAGTGCACTTTCTACCTCGAACGGACTAATACGATAGCCAGCAGAGCTAATTACATCGTCGGCGCGACCAACAAACCAGATATAACCTTGTGCATCTCGTGTGGCGGTATCACCAGTAAAATACCATCCATGACGAAACGATGAACGATCTAACTGTCCGCCGTGATTGTAATAGCCGTTAAACAAACCCACGGGGGCTGGGTCGGTTAAACGTATCGCGATATGCCCCATCTGATCGTCGGCGACAATAGAACCGTCATCGTCAATGATCTGAATATCGAATCCCGGTACTGCCTTGCCCATGGAACCTGGTCTAACCTCGAACGCTTTGGTATTCGCAACGATATTAACGGTTTCGGTTTGACCATAACCATCATGGATGATTGTGCCTGTTGCCTGCTGCCAGACTCGTATGACTTCGGGGTTTAATGGTTCACCTGCGCCGACTGTATGACGAATAGATGACAAGTCATAGTCGGCAAGATTCATTTGCGCAAAGATTCTGAATATTGTAGGTGGTGCGCAGAACGTTGTAACACTCAGCTTTTTGATCAGCTGCAAGTGCAACGATGGATCGAATTCCGCACCGTCGTAAAGAATCATGGTGCTATTGAGTAACCAGGGCGCAAACAACATACCCCATGCCGCTTTAGCCCAACCGGTATCCGACAAGGTCCAGTGCACATCATCGCGATGCTGATCAAGCCAGAATGCCCCGGTTAACGCATGCGCTAGTGCGTACCCATGGTTGCGCGGAACCAGCTTTGGGTGAGATGTTGTACCGGACGTAAAGTAGGCCATCATCATGTCATCGCTGCGACTGGCCCCAGCATCCACAGCTGTTAGCTCGGCACTGTGATTCAATACGTCTACATCGTAGATAGTCCAACCATCCACATGATCTCCCACCACCACAAAATGTGTCAGTGTTGGACACTCGTGACGAATCTGCTGAATCTTGGCAACATGCTCTGCAGAGACAATAATAGTATTAGCGTTGGTCTTATTCACGCGAAAGGCGATATCGCGCGCCGTCAACAAGTTGGTTCCGGGCATAGACACAACACCGAGCTTGATACAGCCCACGATAATTTCATACCAGGCAGGCACGCGAGGCAGTATAACTACAGCGAAGTCACCACGCTTTGTACCGATCGAGCGCAAAAAATTGGCCGCCTTATTAGATCGTGATGACAACTCAGAGAAACTATAGGGTGTGATTGATTCACCATCACTACTGACGGCTATAAATGCCGTTTTATCGGCGTGCATAGCGGCAAAATCTATAACATCAAAACCAAAATTAAACTGTGTGGGCATGGCTATTGATGCATCAGGGTGCATGCGGACCTGATCCAGCAGATGGGTGACAGCGGGGCACAAGGGAGTCAGATTATTCAATGGTGTTTCCTTCATCGCTTCTAGTCATTTAATCACACGACCACAGATCTAATCTGTTTATTCATGACAGAAATTTTGCCTATCAGTCTAGTCAGTTTGATCAGCTCCTGTTCCTATTCACCTACTCGTGCAGGCTTTCTGATACTCATCTCTTGCGTACCTACCTTACCATTACACCGTACCAAGTACGCTATTGACGCGCAATCTGCTGAAATTCTAGTGCCGATTATGCTGGTGGACAGCATCGCTGTTCTAAAGAGTTACCGTTATCTGCCGCTGACAGGCTCTAGAGGTGATGAGTAGGTAACCCACGGATGCTGCTTCACACACGAAAAACAGGTGAACAATGTGTCCATGGGCGGTACGACTGCAGCGCGGCAGGAGGCAATTCGACATACTCAAAATGAGCTTCTCTACCGAGGCGTTAAATATTCAGCCGCCGGCTCACTGCTGGCAGCGGCGGTGGCAGTGTATGTTTTTGCCCCACTAACCACACCATCAGTTGCGGTCTGGATCTGGTTTGTCTGTATTTACACCGTGTACTTAACCAGAGTTGTTGACTGTCGTCTATTCACTCGCTCAACCTCTCGCCATGAACAGGTCGATTATTGGGCTTCTCGGTTCAATACGGGCGCGCTGGCATCAGCAGTAATCTGGGCTTCGTCCATGTGGTTAATTTACCCACAAGCAGATCTGGCACATCAGGTTCTCCTGGTGCTGACGTTGGGCGGTGTTGCTGGCGGTGCACTGGCATCACTACCCTACGACTCGAAGCTAAGCAATATTTTTCAGCTGCTGATCTTGTCCTCTGTTCTGTTACGGCTTATTGTTGACGGCAGCCAGTTCGCCCTGGAACTTGCCTTGTTCAGCTGCTTTGTCTTCGGATTTTTACTCAGTTGTGGCAAGGAGGTCGGGAAAAACTACCTGGACCTATTACGACTCAGACAAGACTCCCAAGAGACCAACCTTACGTTGATCCGAACCACCGAACAAATGGCTCAGCTGGGTTACTGGCAGTGGGATCTGGAATCGGAATCGGTCGAGATGTCCAGTCATCTGGCGCAAATGCTGGGATTTGACCAAAGGCAAGTGAATATCCAGGACTACTTCTCTTGCGTGCATGCCGATGACCGACTGAAAGTGGAGAACGCCTGGACCCACGTGATAAAAACAGGCGAGGATTCTCATGTTGAGTTTCGCGCAGTGGATTCGCAATCCGACAAGCTTCGCAATATACGCCAGATAATGAAGCTGATCAGTGACTCTGAAGGCCATAATTCCCTGTTAGGGGCATTGCAAGACATAACAGACATCAAGACTGCCGAACAGAAAATTTACAGTATGGCCTACTACGATGAACTGACGGGTCTGGCAAACCGCGCGCAATTTCATGAACGTATCGATGCAGAAATAAGCCGCGCCACACGTCTGAACAAACGATTTGCCATTATCTATATCGATCTTGATGACTTCAAGGGTGTAAACGATTCATACGGACACCAATGCGGTGACAACTATCTCAAGCATTTTTCGAACTACCTGAAAGTTAACATCAAAGAATCAGGTATTTGTGCAAGACTAGGAGGCGACGAGTTCTGTATTCTTATAACCGACATTGAGGATCACTCTTACGCCGAACAAGCCGCGCTCCAATGCCTCAACTATTGTCAACAAGTCGTACAACTGGGTAACCACCGCATTCATCCTAAACTCAGTATCGGTGTCGCACTATTTCCTGATCACGGTAGCGTTGGTGACGAGTTAATTAAGTGCGCAGATTTGGCGATGTACGCTATCAAGCAAAGTGGCAAGCGCAGCTATGCAATTTACAACACGCATATGGCCTCAGAAAACAGGGAGCGCGTCCGCTTAGAGGCAGATCTCAGACAAGCATTGGTTAACAATGAGTTCGAGCTGTGGTATCAGCCAAAAATTGATATACAAACCAACTCTATGATGGGAGTGGAAGCCTTGATACGTTGGCGACATCCTGAAAAAGGCTTAATCCCACCAGACTTATTTATAAGCACAGCGGAACGCGTCGCTATGATTAAGGAAATTGGAGAGTGGGTATTTATACACGCCTGTTCTCAACTACAGCAATGGAATAACCAGGGCTTGAAATTGAGCATGGCTGTCAACATCTCTGGCGATCATTTCGCCGCGGACGATTTCAGCGAATTCATCCTGACCACCATCGAACAACATCAACTGCGTCATGCTGATCTAGAAATCGAAATCACCGAGAGTTTAAGTCGCAACCCAGAGGAACATTCAGCAACCTGTCACCAACTACGCAGTCACGGTGTCAGGATTGCCATTGATGATTTCGGCACTGGCTATTCATCGTTGTCTGTTCTGAGCGACCTTGAAGTCGATACACTAAAGGTGGATAAGTCATTTATTGATAGCATTGTGACCGACCCAGCTGCACAGTTAATGGTTCAGACTATTATCGATTTGTCGCTAGGTCTTGGCTATGCGGTTGTTGCCGAAGGCGTAGAGACAGCTGATCAGTTAGAAATACTGCGCCAGAGACACTGTCCGTACGTGCAAGGTTATCTGTTCAGTCGCCCAGTTCAAGCTGCACACATTCCCGCTTTTGCGCTTGCTGACTGGTCATCGCAGCAGGCCGCCTGAGCTGAGACATTATCACTCGTCAATAGCCAAATATTTATCAACAAGTTGCATTTATTAACACCAAGGTGTTGACCCGAAGCTACCGCTTCAGCGACTATTAACGGCCAAGCTATTAACCCATAAACGAGGAGCAGTCGGATCTGCCTTTCGGGAGAAATGCAGATGACCGATAGTAGAATTCCTGCGCTAAATGGTGCAGAAGTGAACGATTTTTTGTCGCGTGAAGAGTTCAGACGCCAGTCAAACAAGGTGTTACACGGCCATCCTTCACCATTGCATTGGAAGCCTTTATCGTCACCAACAAGCTTACTACTGGAAGAGCGTGCATCCTATTCTCAGAACACTCAATTCGACGTTAATCTTTACGTCGGCACACCGTTTTGCATCAAAACGAAACCTGCACGCTGCGGCTTTTGCCTCTTTCCTAGTGAGGATTATGAAGGCAATAAGGGTGTCGAACTCTACCTGGACTACCTGCAAAAAGAGTTTGAACTCTACCGCCCGTACTATTCTGACGACAAGCTAGGCAGTATCTATTTCGGAGGTGGCACGCCAAACCTCTACCGTCCACATCACTATCCACGACTGATGCAAATGGTAGATGACCTCTACGGTGGTGTCCCGTCAGATATCGAAATCACCCTGGAAGGTATTCCTCAACTATTCAATGAACCCAAGATACGAGCATTGAAAGAGGCTGGATTTAACCGAGTTAGCATTGGGGTTCAGCAATTTAACGACAAATTAATCCAGTACAGCGGGCGCACTCAAACACTGGCGCAAGTTCACACAGCTTTAGAGCTGTGCCACAAGTACGACCTTGCCAACAGTGTGGACCTGATTTACGGATGGCCTGAACAGACTATGGACGACATGCTGGGTGATCTCAGGAATGCAGTCGATGCCGGTGTCCATCACGTTACTCACTATGAACTGAATATTGCAGGTCGCAGTAACTTTGCCGCACCTGCACAACGAAAATTACTACCCACAATTCCACAGAACATAGAAATGTATTTAGCTGCCAATGAATTTATGCGCAGCGCAGGGTTTGAGCAAGTCACGGTCTATGACTGGCGCCGACTACCCAAGGATGCCGAAACCGACAGATTAAGCTCTTATCAATACGAACATAATATGCACGATTTCGTTCAACATGAGAACGGCAGAGTGGATGAGATCAGACAGGTCTGTGGCATTGGATTTGCCGCTGTCAATTTTCATCCCAACAGCCTGAGTCAGGATGATCGGTGCTGGATATATATGAACCAAACATCACTGAAAGAGTATTGCGCAAAGCTTGACCGGGGGGAATTTCCCGTCGAAAGAGGCTTTATGTACAAACATGCAGACGTTAAGCTGGCTTGGTTGTTTCAGTCCATGCAGACTATGCAAATAGATCACATCAAGTATGCTCAACTGTTTAAAGAGGATATCCTTGAAACATTCGCACCTATATGGGAAGCCTTGGACGCTCGTCGCTGGATACAGCTGGATGATCAAATGATTCAATTTGTCGGTGTAGGGCAATACTACATTCCTTTGTTTCAATCGCTTCTGGCGAACAAGCGGCTTGATGAAATTCGCGGTAAGCGCTCAGGAAAACGATCCATAAGCGATATCCCTATTGCTGTCGATTAAAGGCGCGACACGTTGCAATCGGACGATAAATCTGACTGGATTGCTAGCTGTGTTGATGTGTATTGTTCTCGGGGTGCCCGACTAACGCTTCACCGTGTGATCAGCGACACCGCAAACGTGGCCCCTTCCAAAGCGCCAGTATTGCTGGCACACGGTACGTTTTCCAACCATCGAACCTGTGGTGGACTTGCTCGTTATCTGTCAGCACTGGGGCACGATTGCTGGCTAGTGGACTTTGAAGGCCACGGCCACAGTGGCACTGTAAAACCTACCGCTGATTTTGAAGCACTGTTCCTATCAGGAACCGAAGCAGCGTTGCTGCACGTGGGTGAACAGACCGGACAAAAAATCCACTGGATTGGCCACAGTGGCGGTGGTCTGGCTGCACTCATGTTACTGGCTCGCTACCCACAATACACCACTATGCTTCAATCTCTGGTCACACTGGGTAGTCAGGCATGCAACGCCGGACATACAAGCTCCGCCCGACTCACATTGCGTTTGTTCCGGACACTAACCATGCTACTGGGATTCGTGCCAGCCAAGAGAATCGGACTAGGTCCCGAAAATGAACACGCTAAAGTGATGTTGCAATGGTATCGCTGGAATCTGGCTGCAACATGGCAAGGATACGATGGCTTCGACTATCTCCATGCATTGGAACAACACCCACAGCTAACCAGCGTGCCTGTTTTTTCCATAGCCGGCACCGGGGACGGCTTCATTGCACCACCCACCGCCTGTCTGAAACTGCATGAATTACTGCCCAGCAATACCAAAAACTGGCTGGAGTGTGGAATCGCGCAAGGCTTTAGCGAAGACTTCTCACACGCAAGACTGATCAGCTCCCGTACGGCCGCACGGGAAATCTGGCCACGCATTGGTGATTGGTTATTGCAGATGGAGTCAACAGAGGCGACGTGAAAGAAGTGAAATTTGCCTGTTTGCAGTTGACGCCAAATACTACATGGTATTCTCTAAGTTCAAAGTGACCCACTAGAACTGGCTAACGCAGCACCTTCCGACATAGCCTGAAGCTTGGCATACGCGATATCCGGATCTACCGTACCGAATCCTGCAAATGTACCGAACCCACAATCGGAACCTGCTATAACCCGTTCACTGCCCACAATGTCAATGAATCGTTCCAAGCGTTGTTGAATCAGCTTTGGGTGTTCTACAAAATTGGACGTGGTGTCGAGTACGCCAGGTACCAACACTTTGTTATCCGGAATTTCACCGGCCCTATCCCGGAATACGGTCCATTCATGCGCATGTCTGGCATTTGATGTTTCAAAAAGAACGTATTTAGCCTTTGTTTTCATGAGCGTTGAGAACACCGTGTCCATGTCGATATCACACACATGTGGTCCTTCATAGTTACCCCAGCAGATATGTAGCCTGACCTTGTCTTCCGGTATGTCCTGCAGCGCATGATTCAACGCCTCAACGTGAAGGTTTGCAATTTTGACAAATTCTGCATCTGTCAGATCAGAGAACAGCATGTGACGAGACAAGGCGAGATCAGGACAATCCAGCTGCAAGTGAAGTCCCGATGCCACAATCGTCTCATATTCGGCCTTCATAGCATCGGAAAGTGCGCTCAGGTAAGCTTCCCTATCCGGGTAAAAATCGTTTTGCAAAAACAGTGAAATGACACCTGGAGAAGCTGCATTCATGAAACCTTGCGTGGCACCGTGTTCTGCCATAGCTGATGTCAGGTTACTAATATCTTTGGTAAGCTCCTGTTGTCCTTTCGACCTTACCTCACCGGTGCATTTAGGGCGAGCGTATTGCGGTGTGCCGCCTGCCTCAGATAATCGTTGTAAATAACCGGGAAACAGTTTTAAGTCAGCCGGTGCATTTCGATCACTGTCACCAGAGAAACCCGTATAACGATCCTTTACGTAGGTCGCATAGGATATCTTGGACGTTTCTCCATCAGACACAATATCCACACCAGCCTGCACCTGCTTTCGAACCGTCTCAGAGCAAGCTCTTGTCATACAGGCATCAAATTCGTCGGTGTCATACGGCTGATTATTCTCCCGCGCAAAAATAAAATCGACCACCTCCTGGGTACGTGGAAGTGAACCGACATGCGTTGTTAGTATTGTTGACATTCTCTAGCATCCGTAGTGGCGGCATCATTCGTCTGACGATTTCATAGCCGTTTAAGTTTCGAACATTTCTGTGTTGATTAACCAGGCCGACCGTTCTCGCTGGTCATCATAAATCGTTAGTCGTTAATCAGTCATCGTTGATAGTACATCACTCATCACTCATCACTCAGCGCTCAGCGCTCGGTGTTCGCGTGCTTCGTGCTTCGTGCTTCGTGCTTCGTGCTTCGTGTTTCGTGTTTCGTGCTTCGTGCTTCGTGCTTCGTGCTTCGTGCTTCGTGCTTCGTGCTTCGTGCTTCGTGCTTCGTGCTTCGTGCTTCGTGCTTCAGTAGCTTATGACATCAGAGTGGGTCCTGCTTCATCATCAGTGTTGCTGACACGATACAGGCTCACCTCGCCTGTCATTGCTGGCTCTAGGCTATGAGTAAGGTGTGGCGGAATAGCGCACGTGTCGCCAGGTGCAAGCGTCACCTGCCCCTCATCCCAGCTCAATCGCCAATGCCCACGCATCACCATCAGAATCTGATGACGTGCCGAGGTAATAGGTGTTGCAGATATCGAATGACGTGACAGTAGTTCGACTTCAAAACCTGGTCGATCCACTAATACGCCGTCTTTGCCAATGACTTTGGCCGGTTGCCGATCTGACAATGCCATCAAATCCCAGTACCGAGCAACAAACCGAGGTACAACGTCATGAGTAGACGGCTCAGGCATGCGCTCTAATTCTTCATCACTCATGACCGGCATTGGAGCCACACACTCAGGCAGCATTTCACCTTTTTTCGAATCGTACAAACGGCCATTCTCACCTAGAATCAAACCGTGGGCCTGTGCATCTTTGATAACCTCTGGCGCCCACACGACACCGCCGCCAGCATCATCACCACCCAGGATGGCCATGATCATTCCGTAGTCGGTACCAATGTTCTCAAACCCTCTGAATATGCCTGTTGGAATATTAAAAATATCGCCTTCCTCGAGTACTACCTCACCTGCTGAACCCGAGCGGCCCCAAAAAAAACGCCATCGACCTTTGAGGACAAAAAATACCTCAGCAGTGGAATGCACGTGCAGAGAATTACGGCACTTAGGCGGTTGACCGGCAGCACCAATATTGAACCCCGGTGTATCGTCTATATGCACGTGCTGATCTGCGCTTTCGGAGACACCGCCACCGACAATGGTGAAATTTTCCTTCTGATCAGAACCGGGTGTATGCGCATCAATAAACGCTGTTTTACAGGGCACTAGCTCACCGTAGCGCACAATCCGTTTTAGCAGTTCATCGGAGGTCATTCAATTCTACTCTTAGGCTAATCATATCGATTTTGTTTATTAGCATTCTATTGCTCGACAACAGGGCTATCAAATGTGTTGTTAGTGTCAGGCCAATCATCAGGAATACGGGCAGATTTGCGCACAATAAGCGGGCTTTCAAGAAATATTTTTCTCGGCTCAGTATTATCGTCCTTGATCTGCGCTATCAGCATGTTGACGGTTTCAACAACCATACGATTCGATGGTTGACGAATCGTTGTCAAACCAAAGCTTGGCCAACTAGCAAGATGAACATCATCATACCCAACGATCGATACATCATCCGGAATTCGCAATCGACGCTTCTGGCGCAGATATTCCATTACAGCCAATGCCATATGATCGTTGGCGACAAACACCGCATCGGGCTTCTCTGGATGATCGAAGAGTCGGTGCGCTGCTTCTTGAGCCTTAATAAAATCAAAGTTTCCGACATCTCTGGCATAAAGTGGCATGCCAGCTTTGTTTAAACCCTGCAAGAATCCCTGCTCACGGTCACGCTGTGTTGATGCACCATCCCACCCCGCAATATAAGCAATTCTTTTATGATCACCAGCGATTAAAAACTGTGCAACTTTCTCGCCGCCATTGATATTGTCGGAAGTCACTGCTGATAATCGATCATCATCCTGCATTCTGTTGAACAGCACCACAGGCACACCGGCAGCATCGCAACGTGCAGCTAAACTTGACGACATGGACACAGACGCCATCACTATGCCCTCGACTTGATAGTCAAGTAGTGTGTCCAGTAATTGATCCACGTTATCATCGGTAAGCTTAGCCATCAGCACCAGCACATGATAGCCACGCTCCTGCAACGACTTTGACAACTTCTCTAAAGCTTCGGGATAGAATTGATTTTCCAGATAAGCAACGATAACCCCAATCAGTTTCGATTTTCCGGTGATCAGCGAGCGAGCCAGTATATTGGGCCGATAACCTAATTCATCAGCAGCTTTACGAACCTTTTTCGCCATAGCAGAGGACGCACTGGCACCGGGAGTGAAAACCCGACTGACAGCCGACTGGCTCACACCGGCCAATTCAGCGACATGAGCGGATGTGATCAGTTCCTTAGCCATTAGTGTGCATGGGCCTTGGTAAGCCTGACTAGTCCGCGGTCCAGCCACCATCAATGACCAGGCTAGTACCCGTTATCAAAGCAGCAGCGTCGGAGGCTAAAAACACAACAGCGCCCATGATGTCTTCAACTTCCCCCACTCGGCCGAGTTTAATTTTCTCTTCGATCCACGCTCGTTTCTCTGGATTGTTAAACGTGCTCTCAGTCATGGGTGTACGAATAAAGGTTGGACACAGGGTATTGACTCGTATCTGATACTGAGCAAGCTCAATAGCAGATGCCTTGGTTACCCCTTCTATACCAAATTTTGTACCGCAATAAACACTACGCTCTATGCCTCCCACGTGGCCCATCTGACTTGACGTGTGGATAATCGACCCACCGTTGCCAACCTCTATCATGCTTTTGGCTACTTGCTGAGCCACAAAAAAAGCCGAGCGCAAATTGAGATCAACTATGCTATCAAAATTATCGGTCGTGACATCTATATAGGGCTTGGGGTCGTTCGTGCCTGCGTTGTTGAAAAGTATATCGAATGGTGCATAGTCAGCGATGGTGTTGACCATAGAAGCGTAGTCACTGACGTCAAGCGATACACCTTCTGCGGAATACCCAGCCTCTTGGATACGCGCAGCCGCCGCCATAATAGACGGTGTACTGCGTGCTGCCATGACGACATGCGCTCCGGCTTCAGCCAGCGCCATCGCGCCACCGAGCCCGATACCACGAGATGCACCAGTAACCAAGGCACGCTTACCAGTTAATCTAAATGAGGGAGTGCGCGGCAGTTGATTCACTGGCTGGGCTCTTCAACGGACTCAGCAGCTTCGCCATAAGCAATATTGCGCCCGCCGTAGCGACGTACGCGCACATTACATTGTTCAGCATGCCCGACAAACCCTTCAAGCATGCATAAGCGCGAACCATATTCACCAACCAGTGCCGCTGCCTCATCAGTCACAATTTTCTGATAACTGTGAGTTTTTAAAAATTTCCCCACCCACAAGCCTCCGGTATACCGGCCAGCCTTCCGAGTAGGCAACGTGTGATTGGTACCAATGACCTTGTCGCCATTGGCAACGTTTGTACGAGCACCCAAAAACAGCGCACCGTAGGATGTCATGTTGTCCAGAAACCAATCATCCCGATCCGTCATAACCTGCACATGTTCTGAGGCAATTTCATTGGCCACACTCAACAACTCCTCGTAGGTGTCACACAGAATCACCTCACCATAATCCTGCCAGCTTTTCGCGGCAGTCTCAGCTGTAGGGAGAATCTTTAGGATACGGTCAATTTCCACCACTGTTTCACGAGCCAGCGTTTCTGAATTTGTTAATAACACCGCAGGCGAGTTATAACCGTGCTCGGCCTGGCCCAATAGATCAGTCGCACACAGTTCGGCATCGACCGTGTCATCAGCAATAATCATGGTTTCAGTTGGACCTGCAAATAGATCGATTCCAACCCGCCCAAATAGTTGTCGCTTAGCCTCGGCAACAAACGCATTACCGGGGCCAACAATCATGTGGCAAGGCTCAATGCTTTGTGTGCCTAGCGCCATTGCACCCACTGCCTGTACGCCACCAAGTGCATAGATTTCGTGCGCACCACCCAACTTCATTGCGGTCACAATTGCCGGATGCGGCTCACCATGCTGGGGAGGTGCAGAGGCCACAATTCTAGGCACACCTGCAACGGATGCGGTAACCACTGACATGTGCGCCGAGGCCACCATGGGAAATTTCCCCCCAGGAACATAACAACCCACTGATTGCACCGGGATATTTTTATGACCCAAAATGACACCGGGCATTGATTCAATTTCCACGTCAGTCATGGAGGCCCGTTGAGCCTTTGCAAACTGCCGAATCTGTTTTTGCGCAAACTTAATATCGCTTAGCTCACGTGGTGACACCTTTGCCATCGCAGCATCAATATTATTGTCGCTGAGTCGAAATTGCTGCGGAGAGTAGTTGTCAAATTTTTCTGATAGGTCACGCACAGCGTGATCACCGCGCGACTCAATGTCCGACAAGATGCCTTCGACCGTGGACCGGACCCGAGCATCATCATCCGCCCGCTCCGCATCACTGATGGTTGATTTCAGATGTCGAATCATTTGCTGCCTCTATCGGTCACGATATCAACTGCTGTTATATGTTCATATCGTGCACTAGTCATACAGTCTTTCTCCGGATGTGCTGTCAAACAGATGGCAAGCCGACACGGGTATTGTGGCTTGTATGTTGTCCCCAATGCTGGATCGATATTCCTTGACAGCTTTGATCGATACCAACGTGCCCCCTATACGCACGGTAACCATAGTGGCCTCACCCAGTAATTCCATAGAGTAAACTGGCGCCTCCAACGTAGAATCCTGTGTAGAAATTTGCGCATCCTCTGCACGAAAACCAAGTGTCACGACACCGCTGTGTTGGCTAGCCAGCCCGGAAATCTTGACGTTATCCGTTGTAAAAGTACCGCCACTCAAAGTACCTGACAACAGGTTCATGGCAGGGGATCCTATAAAACCTGCCACAAATGTGTTGGCTGGCTGGTCATAAATCTCCACAGGTGTTCCTACTTGCTGTACGACACCGGCGTTCATAACAACCACACGATCCGCTAAGGTCATGGCCTCTATTTGATCATGCGTAACGTATATGGTTGTGGTCGCCAACGTATTCTGCAGATTTTTAATTTGCGCACGAGTGGACACCCGCAGTTTCGCATCAAGATTAGACAGAGGCTCATCCATAAGAAATACCGTGGGCTCACGTACAATCGCCCGCGCCAACGCAACGCGTTGCCGCTGTCCACCTGATAGTTCAGCCGGACGTCTGTGCGCAAATTCATTCAGCTCCACCATATCAATGGCGCGCTGCACCCGCTCGTCTTGCTGGGAAACATCTACCTTGCGCACTTTCAATGGGAAACGGACATTCTCACGTACAGTCATGTTCGGATACAAGCCGTAGCTTTGAAACACCATGGCGATATCGCGATCCTTAGGCTCCAGCTTATTCACCATACGCTCGCCTATCCATATTTCGCCCGATGTTACGTCCTCAAGCCCAGCTATCATGCGCATGGTCGTTGTTTTGCCACATCCAGAGGGGCCAAGTAACACCAGAAATTCTTTATCAGCAATCTCCAGATCGAACTCGTGGACACCGACAAAATCACCCCACCGTTTACTGATTTTTTTTAAACTGATTGACGCCATTAAAATAATCCAGAGCTAGCCCTTGACCGCACCAGCGGTAAGACCGCTTACGATTTGACGTTGAAAAAACATGACAAGAATAAACAGCGGCGCAGTCGCAGAAACAACTGCTGCAACGGCAAACATCACATTGCCTTTGGTTTGCGTTGTGCCAAGAAAGCTAGCAATTTTGGGAACCATTGTTTGGTTCTCTTTAGACAACAACATAGCAGTTACCGCGAAATCGTTATAGGCCAATAAAAACGAGAACAAGCCAGTGGTTATGACTCCTGGCCACATCACAGGAATAATGACGTGTCTGAACGCTTGAAACCGAGTGCACCCATCAACCATGGCGCTTTCATCCAGATCTTTGGGAATGTTCTCAAAAAAAGAATGCAACATCCACAGCGTGAACGGTTGGTTAATTGCCACTAGTACAATAATTGATGTCGGCAGTATGCCCCACACGTTCCATTCAAAAAATGGCAAAAGATAACCCGACACAAGCGTCATGTGTGGCATCGCTCTGAAGATTAACGCAATTATCAGTATCCACAGGGTGTATTTATAATTGGACCGAGATAGCGCGTAAGCGCCAAGTGTGCCAAAGGTTAAAGAAATGACAACCACCGACACAACCACAATTAACGTATTTAATACGGCAAGCCAGAATTCCTCTTTTACCCACGCTCCCCAGTAGCCCTCACCCGTATAAGCTGCGCCAGTTTCCAGCGTTGTTCGGATACCAAATACGGCATTGGTCCAATCGGTTTTCGAAAAAAAGTCACCCTCGACCTTGAATGAACCCCACAGCGTCCAGAGAAACGGGAACGCAGCTATCAGCAGCCACAGCCAGATAAACCCATAGGAATATATTTTTAACGCGGTTGATCGATGTTCTGATGCTGCTGACACAGTGATATCCCTCAGTGCGCTTTGCGTGTGAAATCACGCCAGGTACGCACAAGCACCGGTGACAATAAAATCGCCACACCAATGATGGTGAGTACTGAAGTCGTTGCCGCTGAGGACAAGAGCCGTGTTTCACCGCCAATGTCGTTGTAGATAATCCACGACAGAGACGTTGCATGCGCTTCTGCATTAAAGCCAACAATCGGTTCAAACACACGGAAATTGTCCATGAGTTGAATAAGCGCAACGAAAGTAACCAGTGGCATCAGATGCGGTATGACCACATAACGAATACGTTGCCAACGGGATGCACCATCAATCATGGCCGACTCCAGTGTATCCTGTGGCATTGTTTGCAAGCCTGCATAGAACACAACAAAGGCAAACGGCGCTGCATGCCACAACCCATAAACCATCAGCATTACCCAAGTCAGCACGGTTGATGCCTTCAGCGATAGATTCGGGTTATTGGTCAAATACTGAAGGGTGGCACCAATAATCCCTTCTGCATCTATCATCCAAAAAAGTATCAAAGAGCCAATCAGTGGTGTGACGATCATCGGCAACAATGAAAAGAAGATGACAGGGCCTTTATACTTAGCCGATAGTGTGTTGACGGCAACAGCAATCATAAATCCGAAAACGATAGTCAGCGGCGTTACGACAAACGCATAAGTTAACGTGAATGCCAGCGCTTTATAAAACGGTAAATTCATCAACCGGGAAGCAAAGTCGCCAATACCACTAGCATGGCGCCAGGCAAACGCCACCTCCGATACCGCCAGGTGACCGCGATTAAAATACGTGCCCAGGCCGTTCCACTTTCCTAACGGCTCCGCCTCTCTTAACGCTTGAGTGGCCTGCGAGTCGACCTTGGTTTCCGTTGTACAACCAAACGGCCCACAGTTTTCAACTTCTGTAATAACTTGATCGTGACTGATGTATAACGATTGGGTTACTACTGACACAATTGGCAGCGCTATAAACAGCAGCATCGCTAGTGTTGATGGGAGTACGAACCAAAAAAAAGGACGATGCTTCATGGACTCGACATAACGATTGGGCTCAAGCCGCCTGCCGATTTCGATACTCGGCAGACGAAGATACCCTGGAAACCCCGCACAGCAGGCTCCCAGGGCTAAAGACACATTAGTTCAGAAAACCCTTCTCTTTAGCTGCTTCTGTGTAAGCAGCTTCAACGTCTGCCAGTGTCTTAGCTGCATCCTCTTTGCCTTGTAGAAAATCAGGTAGCTCAGCACCGAGTGCTGTATGCAGCAAGCCCTGATACGGAAGCATCGGATAAGGCGTTGTACCTGCTTCAATCGCCGCGAATACACCGGCAGAGATATCGCTGGGCTCGTAGCCATCCATCAACCAGACAGCCAGCGGCATGGTTTCATCATTTAATATGCTGGGATCAATCCCTTTCATCATGGCTTGAAAGCTAGCTGCCGCGTCCTCGTCTGATACATTTTTAGCCACCGTAAAACCATCCCACCACAGTGTGGTGGCTGGTAATGAATTACCACCGACTGTTAACGGACCGGCGACGATTGTATTTTCCTCAATCTCAGCCGTCGAGCCTTCACCGTCTTTTAGAGGACCTACGCGTGAACCCCACATACTCATCAAGGCCACCTTGCCTGCTTCCCACTCAACAGATGTGGCGTTTGAATCATAAGTGAGATAGTCGGGATTCATGTACGCGGTGAGCTCCTTCAGCATTTCAATGGCAGCAACACCATTGTCATTGTTGATCGATACCTGCGCAGTTCCGGGTTGATAAAACTCACCGCCGAAGCCCATGTACATGTTAATGAATTCCTGCGCCAAATTCCAACCGGCTTTATACGCACCACCCACTGGGTTTTCCATTAGGCCTTTGTCTTTAATCATTTTTGCAGCGGCCAGAACTTCCTCATAGGAGGTGGGTACTTCTACGCCAATTTCTTCGAGAATATCCTTTCGATACAGCAGTGTTTGAGCATTTGCCATAAACGCGACAGCCATGACATTGCCACCAACGGTAATCAGTTGGCTCTTCTTCAAATTCTGACCGTACTTTGCTACCAGGTCGTCTAACGGTCGTACTACATCTTCGTTCATCAAAGAAACCAATGAGGAATTTGCAATAATGGCAACCGAGTACGCAGCAGGATCGGTGGTCATACCAGCGACATTCAATTTCTGATGATCAGCCGTAAGGTTAGACTTAACGCTCACATCACCAACACCACAAGTCTCAGCACCTGCAGCAACGGTACGAATGGCTGGGAATTCGTTGCCTATGATGCTGACATTTCCTGCGGTAAATCCACAGTCAGCCTGCACCGCCGACGAATACACCGCAGTCAACGCGACTCCGATTAAGATTTTTTTTAACATACGTACTTCTCCATTGGTGAATCGAGCCTATGGACTCGAATTTTTAGAAGAGATTTCTCGCCAAAACGATTGATCGTTATGCCACATAGGTCAATAGAGTCGGCCATCGATATGCCCCGTTCTGGCAAAACGTATCGATCGACTATTACACGGACACGTCGTCATCAAATCATATTTTGCACACGTATGCAAGTTGTGCTAAAGCCAGACTCCTTCTCATAGGCTTCCTCAAGCGGGTGAGCAAAGGTCCATTCGTACCCGATTCCATCCGCGACTTTCTCCGTACGGTTGCCCTAAAACATTTCCCCGGGTGCTTATTCAAAGGTCAAACCACAACCCAAGGCGTGCTGATAGGCACTATCAGCAATGTCCACATACAGCATGAAATTGACCGAGGATCGTTCGCCAGATTTAGGCGCAACGCTCATGCCGAGCCATTCACCTGAGAGCATGGGCCGTTGCCGTGCCACATCTATTTGGGCATGCATAACAGATC
>CALKXZ010000263.1 GCA_938003775.1 uncultured Granulosicoccus sp.
CAATCCAGGCGTTGCGCCAGCAGCCTTATCCCGGGTTGCTTCTGGCGGTGAACTGTCACGTATCAGTCTTTGCGTACAGTTAGCCACCCAAGGCTCGCAAACTCGGCGCTCGCAGGCTGTACCGACGTTGGTATTTGACGAGGTAGATGCTGGGGTTGGAGGAGCTGTTGCCGAGAACGTTGGGCGGCTGCTCAGACAGGTAGGCGAACAATTTCAGGTGTTATGCGTCACGCACCTTCCTCAGGTAGCAGCCCAGGCGCATCATCATCAGTTGATTGAAAAAAGTGTCGCGAACGGCAAGACCCGCACCGCGGTTACTGCGCTGGATGCGAAAGGCACACGCGATGAGATAGCGCGCATGCTAGGCGGTGCAAAAATTACCGCCAAAAGCCGGCAACACGCTCAGGAAATGCTGGATTCCGCTGCGTCTTTTTCCTGATATTCACCATACAGGATGATCTTGTGATCGGTTAGCGAATAGCCAAGTTCGTGGGCAATTTCCATCAGCCGCTTCTCAATCAACTCATCTTTGAATTCGGACACCTTGCCAGATTTTACGCACACGATATGGTCATGGTTGTCACCCGTATCGAGTTCAAAAATGGCCTGTCCACCGTCAAAATGGTGCCGTGTCACCAGTCCCGCCGCTTCGAATTGAGTCAGCACACGATAAACGGTAGCCAATCCCACATCGCTACCCTGATTCAACAACGCTTTGTAAACATCTTCAGCGCTGAGATGGTGCTGCTCGGCTCGCTCCAGAATCTCGAGTATATTGAGTCTGGGCAGCGTGACCTTAAGACCGGCATTGCGTAAATCCCGTGATATGGCCTGATTGGTAGTCATACTCATGCTGCCGCTTGTGGAATCACCTGTGAAACTCTGAGCAAAGTATACGACAATATCCACTGTGGCCTCATGGGCATTCTACTGAACCAATTTTTAACGCCTTAATCTGGACTGTAACAATGATGCGAAGTGCACTCTTTCTGGCAATCTTGCTGGGACTCAGCAGCTGTGGCGGTGACCCGTTTTGGTTACCACGAGCCCACAAAATCAGCATTCAACAGGGTAATCTGCTCAACGAGCAGCAGTTGGCCCGTGTCGAAATCGGCATGGATCGGGAAATGGTCCGTAATCTGATCGGAACACCGGTTGTCGACTCACCCTTTCGCGAGAACCGCTGGGACTACGTCTACACGCGAGGGCCGGCCGGTTCGGCCATCAAAGCACGGCGGGTTTCCATTCAGTTCGAGGACAACATTGTTGCCAGTATTGACGAAAATCGCGATTTGGAGTCTGGCGAGGTTCCTGATCAGCGCTATTGGTGGGAGCCCAAAAATCGCTAGCGCGGCATAACCGGTGCTAGTGGCCTAAGACTTATCGACACCCGGCTCGTTGCTAGCAGCTCGTGCTCGCTGGCGTCGCAGCTCTTTGGGGTCCTGCTGCAGCGGCCGATATATTTCCAGCCTATCCCCCGCAGCCAGTATGTGGTTGTTATCGACCCGTTCACCGAAAACCCCCAGGGGCGCTAACAACGGATCAATATCGACCTGTGCGCCAGGTGATAGCAGATCGTTGCTCAGGGCCAGTTTGCGTACCTCGTGGGCCGTAGTGCCCTCAGGCACGTGCAACGCACACTGATACTGGTGACGCGGCAACGCCAGTACCACCTCAACACTTATCCTTTGTTTGTCCTCGGTTAAACGTTGCTCCGCGATCAATGCAGCTGTCAAATCATCAGCCATGAAGTTGGTCGGCACGCTTAACGAAGGCATCTACCATCGTGTCACAAATTTTAGCAAATGCCGGACTCATAAGGGCGGCAAACACGCGACTCTTAAATTCAAAATTGATTTCCAATTCCACTTTGCAGGCCTGGGTATCTATCGGCTTGAAACGCCAGACGCCATTGAGCTGCTTGAACGGACCATTCACCAACGATAGGTGAATGGCCTCGGGCGGTTCCAGTCGATTTCGCGTTGTGAATGTCATACCTTTCATACGTTTGTCGATAGACAAAGATGCTATCTGATGGGTATCGCTTTGCTCGGTAATGGACGACGCCTGACACCAAGGTAGGAAACGCTGATACGACTCTACATCGCAGACAAGCGCGTACATCTCAGCGGCTGAATGAGAAACGAGTGCTGAGCGAGCAATGGTTGGCATTATTAATACACACGTTGTGTTGATCGGTGCCCGTATAATGGGGCCATGGCAAAAAAGAGCAAAGGTAACAAGGTTTCGGCGGATGCGCTGATAGCGCGCAACAAACGCGCAACCTACGATTACAAAATTGATGAAAAATTTGAAGCCGGACTGGTTCTACAAGGTTGGGAAGTGAAAAGCCTGCGCGAGGGGCGCGTACAACTAGTGGACGGCTATGTACAGCTGGTGCGTGGTGAAGCCTGGTTATATGGGTGCAATATTAATCCTCTGAATTCTGCGTCAACCCATTATGTGGCAGAAAATCAGCGGCGCCGCAAACTGCTGCTCAACCGGCGTGAGTTGTCACGCTTGGTGGGTGCGGTGGAACGCAAGGGCTACACGATTGTGGCTATGCGGCTGTATTGGAAAAATGGCAAGGTCAAGATGGAAATAGGTATTGGTAAAGGCAAGAAGGAATTCGACAAACGTGCCGCCATTAAAGATCGAGACTGGCAACGGGACAAGGCACGAGTTGTTCGCACCCACTGACCCGTTGGCGGCAAAAAAGTCCCCTAGTCACACTAATGCACCAATTTGTCCCAGGCACAACCCGGCTCGGCCTTGCGCAGCCGCTCCAGCCACGCCTCGTGCGCGGTCAGCTCCTCGGTCTGTGCCGCTACTAGCTTGAGCTTGGCAATGTCGACCGACGCCGCAATATCAACGGCCACAGCGCCTAGCCCGGAATCCTGCTCCAGTGACAGGGCGGTCTGACCACCAGTCATCACCAAGTACACATCAGCCAGAATCTCTGAATCCAATAGTGCGCCGTGCAACGTACGGTGCGCGTTGTTCACACCCAGTCTTTTGCACAGGGAATCCAGGGAATTTCGCTGCCCGGGAAACTGCTTGCGCGCCATTGCCAATGTATCGGTCACACGACAAACCTGCGTCAGCTCCAGCGGTTCACCACACAATGCAAATTCGTGCTCCAGAAAACCGACATCAAAATCAGCATTGTGAATAATCAGCTCAGCGCCCAGTAGGTATTGCTTTAATTCAGCGCTGACGTTGGCAAAGCGAGGCTTATCGACCAGGAATTCATTGGTAATACCGTGAACGGCGATGGCACCAGGGTCAATATCCCGATCTGGCTGCAGGTAAATATGTAGGTTGTTACCCGTCAGCCGTCGTTCCTGCAATTCCACGCAGCCTATTTCGATAATACGATGACCCTGTTTGGTATCCAAACCGGTGGTCTCAGTATCCAGTACTACCGCACGTCCTGCTGTATTGTGTTCAGTCATGCTGCGTGAATTCTCTCGACATCTGGATTTAACAAATACGGAAACAATCCGACCAAGCCACGTATATGTCGCGTAATGGCATGTGTACGCACACACCGGCAACGCTATAACGCGACAGTATAAACCGGGCGCAGTGTATGGGTGAACTATTGGAATCGACCGAGGAGTCTCTCTTGATCAGTAAAACAGTCATGGCATTGGCGTTCATAGCACTGATTAATGGGGTCGCTGGTGGAGCAATAACAGGCCAGAGCGCGTACGCGGCTGAGCGAATAACGGTGACAAGTTATCGTGCTAATCCGGAAGGATTTTTAAGCAACTCTCATATCTTGACAAGTGGTGACGAGGCGATGTTGGTCGACGCGCAATTCTCCGCCATCGAGGGGGCCAACGTGGGCCGCATCCTTAGGGCCAGCAAACAGCGATTATCTGCCATATTTATCACCCACCCACACCCCGATCACTATTACGGCCTTGAAGTGCTTGGAAAGCAATTCTCACAGACTCAAATCATTGGCGGTCCCATTACGATTACAGAAATTAATGCAACCAAAGCTTACTGGGGACAGTCATCACAGGAGGACCCTGCTTTTGCGAAGACAGTGGTGTTAGACCAGGGTGGAGTCAACCTTAACGGAACATGGATCAAATATCACGTCTTCCGTTCTGGTGAAAGTGTAGAAAACACCGTGCTTTATGTTCCCGACCAACACTGGTTGTTTGTTGGTGATCTTGCTAGCAACGGCGTGCATATGTGGTTAGCCGAAGGTCGTCTGGAAAATTGGCTTGAGCAACTTTCGTTGATCCGCACCTTTGGACCGATTAACACCATCTATCCTGGACAAGGTAATTCGGGTGGGCCAGACTTACTGGATAAGGCAGAAAACTATCTCAATAATTTTATGGAGACGGTGAGAACATCAACGTCTGTGCCGCAAGCCATGACAACAATGACGGAGCTATATCCTGACTACAAACTGCCGCAAATTTTGTTGAGTAGTTTACAGGCGGCAATGTCTGACGCTAAGTAAATGCCCTAACGCACTCTACTCACTTCCGCCAACACCACCAACTGCTTTATAGGAATCAGCTCAATGAACTTTCGCACGTTGCATACCTGTCCAATACCGTTAGTACTCGGATTACTGTTATGGACGATGACCGGTAACAGCTACGCAGCATGCAGCGATCCACCAGCCGCCCATGTGGATTGGCAAGGTTGTGACAAAAGTCATCTCCAACTTCAGAACGTCGATCTCAGTCATGCAAACCTGGCCAAGGCCAATCTGAATCATGCGAATCTTGAAGGGGCAAACCTATCGAATGCAAACCTGACTGGCACGTCGCTACTCGGTGTGAATCTTCAAGGTACGAATTTGACCGCAGCAACCGTAATTTCAGCGTTTCTGACGAAATCAAGAATTGCTGGCGCTAACCTGACAAACGCGACATTCGACAATACCTACTGGGTCAACGGTCAGCACTGCCAGGTTGGGTCTGTCGGGGAGTGTCAATAGCTTAGAATAATGTCGGTCATTGCGCTCTAAAAAGTACACTAGGCTGAGCCGGTGCTACCCAGTTCATCGATACCGCGATTGGCCAATGCATCGACCCGTTCGTTTTCACTATGCCCACAGTGGCCCTTGACCCAGCGCCAGTCTATTGAATGCTTCTGAGACAACGCGTCTATCTCTTGCCACAAATCGACATTTTTGACAGGTTTTCGAGCCGCTGTTAGCCAATTCTTGCGCTTCCAGCCTCCTATCCACTCTGTGATTCCTTTGCGCACATATTGCGAATCGGTTGTTAGTACCACCTCGCTGGGCTTTTTGAGCGCTTTGAGCGACTGAATAACAGCTGTCATCTCCATGCGGTTGTTGGTGGTATGAGCCTCCCCACCCCATAACTCTTTTTCATGATCACCCGCTCGCAACAGCGCGCCCCAACCACCCGGCCCGGGGTTACCGCGGCAGGCACCGTCGGTGTATATTTCAATCATACGTTTAACAGATTTGATGCAACAACCCGCTATCGGGTTCGACTGTCGATGCGCGCCACGGTAGCGCGGGGTCGAGCGGTGGTTTTCTCACCGGTCCTTGCAAAACTGGCTGTTGCCATAGCGCTCCGAGCGCGTCCACGCGATCGGACCATGGTCATGGGTAACGTCTGCTTTCTGGCTCGCATGACGTACAGACCGCCGACACCCCCAAACCAGCGTTGCAGGCCTTCAAGCTTGCTCAAGCGACGCATCACCCGTTCGCTATTGATCGGCGGCCGGATAAACAGCGCGTTACTGTCCAGCACTCGATAATTTAATACAGAGAGCCAATCACAGACCCGATGGCGTGCATAAAAGCGACCGTTCCAAGGCTCGCGCCTGCGCCACGCCGTCAGCGCGTGCCGGGCACCGAATGCACTGTACGGGTTGAATCCTATAACAATCAGCTGACCATCGTCTGTCAGCACTCTGTCAGCTTCCCGCAGCGCTTGATGCGGGTTATTGCAAAAGTCGAGCGTGTGAAAAAATGCAACGGCTTTCATAGTTCCCGACGCCACTGGCAAGGCCAGAACGTCAGCGTGAATATCGGCCTCATTACCCGGCGCATCTAGCACCAGATGCCGCTGCAGGCCAGCCCCTGCCAACAGGTGCATACCCGGCACAAGATTGCCAACCTGCAGTCCCTGGTAACCAAATACATCATCCAGACGACTGCCGACTTCTAATTCCAGACGCTGAGCGATAGACTGACCCAGGCTGGTTGCGTACCATTGCGCCAGCGGCACCTGCGCGTCAAGCCAGACAGGACTCTGTCGTACAGTTCGTAAACCTTTCATCGTCATCAACCCGCTCAATCGTTAAATATCGATGTCGTCAGACGTTAACGGACAACACACAGAATCACGAGGCCTGGATCCCTGCCCGTTGGCAGCAGATCAACCGTTTCGTCTCGCCATCTTTAGTATAGCGTCGCACAGACGTCTGTCTGTGATCGTTAGGTCAGCTTTTGCCCTATTCTGTGTGTTGACCACCCTGCTGCAGTGTGTATGGGTTGTTGAGCCAGCCCAGGCTAGCAGCGATGCGCCACAGACTGCAGCGGTATCCCTACCCCCGCTGGGTAACAATCTCGAAGCCGATCGTCTGATGTTACGAGAAATCAGCGATCAACACGTTTTCAGCACAGTCAGTGGATCGATTCCCGGTAGCGATGGCGGTGA
>CALKXZ010000264.1 GCA_938003775.1 uncultured Granulosicoccus sp.
ATCACGGGTATTGACCATCGGGGCCGTCGTGAGGGACGTATTGTTGATGTAGTAGAGCGTGCAAACAAGACGTTGGTCGGTCGCCTGTCAATTGATCGTGGAACCGTCGTGGTGTTGCCCGATAACAAGCGCATACACCAGGACTTACTGGTTGCACCGGGAGAACTGGCGAACGCTAACGATGGTGATATGGTCGTTGCACAAATAGTCGAACAACCCACTAGACGACATCAGCCGGTTGGCAGAATCATTGAAGTGTTAGGCCAACATTTGCGTCCTGGTATGGAAATAGATGTGGCACTGCACAGTCATGGAATTCCGTCCGAATGGCCTGAGGCGGTGACAGATCAGGCAGCCTCTTTTTCTATCGACGTTGATAGCAACGCTGCAAAGGGCCGTAAAGATGTACGAGACCTGTCACTAATAACAATTGATGGCGCTGATGCGCGGGATTTTGATGATGCCGTGTGGTGTGAGCCGTTGGAAAAAGGCTGGCGACTGCTGGTAGCCATTGCCGATGTGGCCCACTATGTATCACCCGGATCAGCACTGGATAAAGAAGCGATTGAACGCGGTACGTCAGTGTATTTCCCTGGGCGCGTGGTGCCCATGCTCCCCGAAGTGCTCTCCAATGGACTGTGCTCATTGAATCCAGATGTTGATCGACTGTGCATGCTCTGCGAATTGACACTTGATGAAAAAGCTAATGTCAAAAAAACTCGATTTCACAATGGCATTTTGCGTTCTCATGCGCGTCTAACCTACGATCAGGTTAATGAAATGCTTACTGAGCCTGATTCAAGCTTGCGTACCCAGTATGCGTCTTTACTGCCGATGATCGAAGAGTTGCATCGGCTTTACAAAGCATTGGTGAAAAAACGCAAGAAACGCGGCGCTATCGAATTTGATTCGAATGAGACCCACATCATTTTTGATCGAAATAAGAAAATCAAAGAGATCATACCGATCACGCGCAACGATGCGCATAAGTTGATTGAGGAGTGCATGATACTCGCGAACATTGAAGCGGCGGCCTGGCTTGAAGAACGCACCGTGCCTGCTTTGTACCGTGTGCATGCTGGGCCTAAGAGCGACAGGCTGGAGGACTTACGTGCTTTTCTGGCCCTTCGAGGATTGAGTCTGAGCGGTGGCGAACAACCCACTGCGTTGGACTATGCCGCATTAGCCCAGGCGATCAGTGATTTACCTGATCGCTCGGTGATTCAGACAGTGATGCTCAGGTCTATGCAGCAGGCGGTGTATCAGCCAAAAAATGAAGGGCACTTCGGATTGGCGTTGGATCAATATGCCCACTTCACATCGCCTATCCGACGCTATCCGGATTTGCTGGTGCACCGTGCGCTTAAACATACGTTGCGACGTGGTAAGCCTGCTGATTATCTGTATACCAACGAGGCGATGCAAGCACTTGGTGAGAGCTGCTCCATGACCGAACGGCGCGCTGAAGAGGCTTCACGTGATGTCGTTTCCTGGTTGAAGTGTGAATACATGCAGGATCATGTCGGCAGTGAATTTCCAGGTGTTGTATCGGCTGTGACATCGTTCGGTCTGTTTGTTGACCTTATTGGCATACATGTCGAAGGGTTGGTTCACATTACTAATTTATCGCATGACTTCTACCGCTTCGACCAGGCGGCTCAATCGCTGACTGGCGAGAGAACTGGCAGGCAATATCATTTGGGTGACGCAATAACGGTACAGGTTGCTGCAGTTAACCTTGAAGAGCGCAAAATTGACTTCACTGCGTTGGAACAAAACAACCAACAAGCCAAGGGCAAGTCTGGCTCGCGTAAGAGCGGTAAAAAACAACCGTATCATTCAACTGCCAAGGCACGAAAGAAACGCAGCAATACTGCAGAGTCTAAAAATGTTGATGCGGTTACCAAGGCTATTAATCCAGAGCAGCGACGTCAGGAGAAGCGCCGTATAAAACAACAACGTCGTGATGAGAAACGCGCTGCACAAAAAAAGGCTCGGCAACAGGCTGGCCAATCCCGTGATCAGCTAAAACATCGGACCGTGGAGGTGGATGATTCGGGCCGCGCTGTGTCTGATGCAGAATCAACAAAATCAGCAACGAGGACGCAGCGAGCCAGCAAGCCCGTGGTAACGAAGAAATCGTCCAGCAAGAAGGCAATGAGTAAAAGCGCTGCTGCGGTGAAAAATGCTGACAAGAAAGTGGCGAAAGAACGTCCTTCGGTGGAGAATCGCGCGCTTAAGAACATGGCACCTAAGAAGGTTGCATCTAAAAAGGCTACCCATAAAAAGGTTGCATCCAACAAGGTTGCCCATAAAAAGGTTGTCCATAAAAAGGATGCGGCCAATAAGGTTGCACCTAAGAAGATTGCCCATAAAAAAGCGACATCTAAGAAGGTTGTTCATAAAAAGCGTGTAAAGAAAAAAGTGACCAAGAAAAAAGTCACCACTAAGCCTGGCGCTATTCGGGAGAGTATCTATAAGAAACAAACCGGAAAAAAATTAGCCAACAAAAAAACGGTGAATAAAAAAGCGTCGGGCAAAGTATCGATGCGTAAAAAAACCGCTGCTAAGCAGGCATCCGAAAACACAACACTTGCGCGTAAAACAGCCACTAAAAAGCGCTCACGTAAAAAAAATTAGCTCGGTAAGAGACTCAGCCGTGACCGGTGAAAATGGCCGCAAGCCCAAGTCTTGCGATAAACAGTGATACTGATTGTTCGGGTTCATGAACAGGAGAAAGGACGGTGAAGCACGCGTACGTGGGCGGTCTACACAGCGTAAAAGCTGCGTTGAAGTCCTCTGCCAGTGAAATAGAGCACTTGCTGATTCAAAAAGGTCGACGGGATAGTCGCTTACGGGATCTTCGTGAGCTGGCGCGCAAACATGCGATACCGACTCAGGAAGTGACACGGGCCGAATTAAACGCACTGGTTAACGATATACAGCATCAAGGTGTTGTGGCAGTGTTGCATGACGCTTCAGCCGGGGTGCGTACAGATCTGCAGGCTTTCGTGCAGCAATGCCAGCGAAGCGAGCCTGATCGTGCGCTGTTGATTCTGGTGCTCGACGAGGTTCAGGACCCCCATAACCTGGGAGCTTGTTTGCGCAGTGCCGATGCTGCTGGTGTGGATGCCGTGGTGACACCCTCTGATAACAGTGTGGGCTTGACTCCTGTGGTTCGTAAGGTGGCTTGTGGTGCAGCTCAAACTGTACCGTTGTTCCAGGTAGCCAATTTGCAACGTGCACTGAGTGAGCTTCAGGCGGCCGGAATCTGGGTGTTCGGTGCGGCAGGAGAAGCACCACAAAATCTTTATCAGCTCGACCTAACGGGCAATATTGCCCTTGTTATGGGGGCTGAAGGGCGTGGTTTGCGCCGTTTGACGCGTGAACGCTGCGATGGATTGTTCCATTTGCCGATGAAAGGCACGGTATCGAGCCTAAATGTATCGGTAGCCACGGGTATCAGTTTGTATGAGGTGCTCAGGCAACGAACTTAGGCAACGTGCTTAGGTGAACCATTGCTTGCAGACTCTACGACAAGTCAGTACAATTGGAGGGCTTTGTCATCCGGCAAGGTCAACTTCCTCGTCCAGTCTCACACGCCTGCGTGTTGTGGCGGGCGGTTACCCCACAGGGAGCAATAATGCGTCATTACGAAATTGTGTTTCTGGTCCATCCAGATCAGAGCGAACAGGTACCTGCGATGATTGAGCGCTATCGCGGCATCATCGAAAGCCGGGACGGTGTAATACACCGTCAGGAAGATTGGGGGCGGCGGCAGCTGGCCTACCCGATCAACAAGATATACAAAGCGCATTACACACTCATGAATATCGAGTGTGAACAGCAAGCGCTTGATGAACTGACCAGCGCCTTTAAATTCAACGATGCGGTTATCCGGCATATGGTGTTGCTGCGCGACGGACCCATAACTGAAGCCTCACACCTGATCAAGAAGGACGAGTCACGCGGTGATGAGGAGCGACGTGCGCGCTCTGCCGACGATGATTCTGCCGGTGAAAAAACCGCTGAAGCGGATGTTTCCACTGAAGCTGCCCACTGATATTCGCCAGGAGAACACACAATGTCACGTTATTTTCGTCGTCGTAAATACTGCCGTTTCACGGCCGAAGGCATCACCGATATCGATTACAAAGACCTAGAACTGCTGAAAGGTTTTGTGACTGAAACGGGTAAGATCGTACCCAGCCGTATCACTGGCACCAAAGCTCGTTACCAACGTCAGTTGGCGACGTCTATCAAGCGCGCCCGTTACGTCGCATTGCTGCCTTACACTGATCAGCACTGATTTCGCCAGCGGAAGATCTTGACCTTGACCCTTAATAGTGGGACTGGTTGATCATCCGTAGCGCTTACCCTTAACGAAACCGGTAGATATAAGCAACTATGATCGCGCTGGCCAGAATTGCTGATCGTGGTCCGCTGGTCGCTGCTGGGCTGGCCGCGGTGTTGCTGTTGTCAGCATTGTGGATGCCTGTGTTGATGGGGGCCGGAAGCTCGCCTGGATTGTTGTTCATCGCCAGCTTGGTGACGACCATCTGCCTGATCGCCAGTGCCGCAGTAGTTGCCTTTGTTGCGTTGCGACATGGGGAGCTGGCAGCTCTCAGGGTCATCGGCGGGTGCTTGGTGTTATTGGTTATTGTGTCGATCACACTGTATCAATCAGCGGTGCATGTGCCATTAGTCGCCACCATTTTTTGGTTGCCCGCCATCGTAGCAGCGATCGTTTTGGCGCGATCTGTCAGACTGGACTATGCAGTGCTAGCGATTGTGGTTTGCGGTGTCATAGCAGTGATCGGGTTATCCGTGGTTGTTGGTGATGGCGCGGAGTTTTGGCGCTCACGATTTGCCGAAGCCAGTGCGGTTGCACTGGAGCAGGGTGGTGATGACCTGACCATCAGTGACGAGCAGCGCGAAGCCTTCATTGAGTTGATGGCAAAGATGATGACCGGTGCCATCGGTGTGTCGGTAATGAGTGTCGCTTTGGGTGCGCTGTTCTTAGCACGTTCATGGCAGGCGGGCCTGTTTAATCCGGGTGGTTTTCGTGAAGAATTTCATGCTCTGGCACTGGGACGCCAAACATCGTTGGTGTGTGTGCTGGTTGTTGCGTTAGCTATTGGGCAAGGCGGACAAATTGCAGGGGCGATCGCCATGGTGGTGATCTTCGCTTTTTTTATACAAGGGCTGGCCGTAGCACATGCACTGGTCCGACAACGCGGTATGCATCGTTACTGGCTGCACGGACTTTATGTGCTGTTATTGCTACCGCATACATTGCTTTTACTGGCAGCGCTGGGATTGGCGGATAATCTATTCCGTCTGCGGCGCGCCTGACTATTTGATTGGAGAATTACTATGCAAGTTATACTGCTTGAAAAAATTGATAAGGTCGGTGTGTTGGGCGACCTGGTAGACGTCAAGTCCGGCTATGCCCGAAACTTCCTGTTACCTCAGGGCAAGGCTGAGATGGCCACGGCCGACAACATAGAAGCGTTTAAACAGCGTCGCGAAGAACTGGAAAAACAGCAAGCCGATGCACTGGCACAGGCGACTGCGCGTAAGGCCGCACTGGACGGAATGACGGTCAGTATCACGTCGCGTTCTGGCACCGAAGGTAAATTGTTTGGATCCGTTGGAACGGAGGAAATACGTTTGGCTTTCGAAGGTGCTTCTCAAGTGGTTGAAAAGAAAGAAATCAGGCTGCCAGAAGGACCACTGCGTAACGTCGGTGAGCACCCAGTGACCTTGCATTTACATGCTGATGTGAATGCCGAGGTTATTGTGAATGTCGTCGGAGAAGAGGTCTGATTCAGGCTTTATCGGTGCGGTGGCGTTAACGCCCGGGCGCTGTCGCCCGAACATTAATGCCACCAGAATAAGTCCCTGAAGCGCTTGGTACCTGATCAGTACCTTGTGGTCTAATGTTCTGATCCAGCAGCTGCACGAGTAACACCCAGATGGTCCACACGCCCGAAGATTTCGGCATGCCTGCGGCGATGGAGCAGGACGAGTATGGCGTGCCAGTGGATGCTTCACCCGAAGACTTCGGATTTAATCTGCCGCCACAGGCCACGACGGCAGCACCTACGACCAGCAATACCTATCGCGCCGATCATCAGGCCGAGTCCAGTGGCCCGCCAACCGGCCGCGGTAACGGCGGGCGTGCAGGCAGGGATCAGTCTACCCGGCAACTGATGGAGCAACTGGCCAAGCGTAGTAATCACACACCACCGCAATCTGTGGAAGCAGAGCAGGCCGTGCTCGGATGCCTGATGCTTGAGGCCAACGAAGCATTCGATAAGGTTGCAGAGACGGTAACTGAAGGCGACTTCTATCAGTACAACCATCGATTAATCTATCGTGCAATCGCTGCGTTAGCGGTGGACGGACATCACCCAGACGTCGTGACAGTGACAGGTTGGTTGCAGACGCAGGGTGATCTGGATGACGCCGGTGGCCTTAACTACGTGGGTGCGCTCGTAGAGGTAACGCCCAGTGCAGGCAACGTAAAAGCCTATGCAGAGATTGTGCGGGAGCGCTCAGTGTTGCGACAACTGATAGCCGTTGCGAATCAGATTGCTGACAGTGCCTACGATGCTGAAGGACGGACTTCCAAGGATTTGCTGGACGAGGCGGAAACCAGAGTCTTTGCCATTGCTGATCAAAGCGCCAACAATTCGGGTGGCTTTCACGATATTACCAGTGTGCTCTCTGGCGCTGTTGAGCGTATTAACATGTTGTTTGAATCGGATGCTGCTATTACGGGGCTGTCCACGGGCTTTACCGAGCTGGATGAAAAGACCAGTGGTTTGCAAAGTTCCGATTTAATTATCGTTGCAGGACGACCGTCCATGGGCAAAACCACGTTTGCCATGAACATTGCCGAGAACGCCGCCATGGAAGCATCGGCACCTGTGGCCATATTCAGCATGGAGATGCCAGCAGAACAACTGGGTATGAGAATGATCTCATCCTTGGGCCGTGTAGAGTTACAAAAGCTTCGCACGGGTAGATTATCAGAACAAGACTGGCCTCGAATAACGTCGGCCATTACCTTGCTCAATCAAAAGCGCAACGTCTATATTGACGATACACCTGCATTAACACCGACCGATCTAAGAGCGCGGTCACGACGCCTGGCGCGTGAACATGGATTGAGTTTGATCGTTATCGATTACCTGCAATTAATGCAAGTTTCGGATAATCGAGAAAACCGTGCAACCGAAATTTCAGAAATATCACGCTCACTTAAAGCACTCGCAAAGGAATTGCAGGTGCCGATCATAGCGCTGTCGCAGTTAAATAGAAGTCTGGAGCAACGCCCGGACAAACGTCCGGTCATGTCCGATTTGCGAGAGTCTGGAGCGATTGAACAAGATGCGGATGTCATCATGTTTATCTATCGTGATGAGGTTTACAACCCGGATGACGAAGCGAGTAAGGGGCGTGCAGAGATCCTGATTAGAAAACAACGGAATGGACCTATTGGCGCTGTGAATCTGACCTTTTTAGGGCAGTACACCCGTTTTGAAAATTTCTCACCAGAAATAATGACGGGCGAATTCTCTTGATTGACAACAGTCAGTACCGTCGTTCGGTGACGGTAACAATAAAGCTGTCTGCTATGTCGCGGAATCTAGCAACAGCGCGTCGGCTCAGCGGTGGTGCCCGCCAGTTTGCTACCATCAAGGCAGATGCTTATGGGCATGGCGCGGTTGCGGTAGCAAAAGCCTTAACGGCGACTGCACACAATTCAACCATCCCCAGCACCTCTGAGAAACCAAGATCGGCCATTGATGCAGCGGAATTTGCTGACGGATGTGCTGACGGATTCGCTAAAGGATGCGCAGACAACATTGCTGACGGATATGCCGACGGATATGCCGACGGATTTGCCGTTGTTACCGTTGATGAAGCACTGGAGCTTCGTCAAGCTGGGATTGAGCAGCCAATTTTGGTGTTACAAGGACCACAAAGCGCTGATGCTTGTAATGACATGCATCATTATCAACTGTGGCCGGTAATACATGATATGTATCAGTACCAATGGTTCCGCCAACTTGCGGTGCGTGAGCGGCTACAAGCCTGGTTGAAAGTGGACACCGGTATGGGCCGACTGGGTGTTCTGCCACACCAGGCCAATGATCTATTGGCGGCCAACCATGGAGTTAACTGGTACGGTGTTATGACGCATTTTGCGTGCGCTGATGAGCCAGATAACCCGTTTACCGATCAACAGATCAACACGTTTCAATCGGTCCGTAAGCCTGACCATCTTGTGTCCAGTATGGCAAACTCCGCGGCTGTTTTAGCGTGGCCACAAGCTCGGGCAGACTGGTCGCGCCCCGGTATCATGTTGTACGGATGTAATCCATTGGACCGAGCATTACCCGCCGGGGTGACGCTGGAGCCAGCAATGCGTGTAACAGCACCACTGATTGCCAAAAAGTTGCTACCAGCAGGCGCAGGTATTTGTTATGCCCAGACTTGGTTCTGCCCCGAAGATATGCCAGTGGGTTATGTGGCGTTGGGTTATCGAGACGGTCTGCCTAGATCGCTGGATGCTACAGCCACAGTTTGCATCGAGGGCCATCACTGCCCGGTAGTGGGTCGTGTATCCATGGATTCCATTGCAGTTGACCTACGCTCAGTGCCCGATGTTCAGCCTGGTGCTGAGGTTGAACTCTGGGGGGAATCAGCACCGATTGATGCAATAGCAAATTCGGCTGGTACGATCAGTTACGAATTACTCACGTCGATAAGAGGGCGGCGCGAGTACATTTAGTTTTGCCTGCACACGTTCAAGGCCCGCTCAGTGAGACCTTGAAAGCGTTCAGATGCATTGATTACCAAAAGCAGGCCAGTACCGGTTAACAATATGATTCAGGCCGTCACGAGTGCTAGGCGCTCCGCTGTGCTGCCAGATACTTTGGTACGACTCAACGCTCCAAGTACTGGAGTTTATCTGGTTTGTCTTCCCAGGCTTTTGCATCCTCCGGTGGGTCCTTTTGCACGGTGATTACCGGCCAAACCGCTGATAACTCTGCGTTGAGTGCTAGATAGGGTTCATCTTCGGGCTTCATGTCCTCTTCTGCGACAATGGCGTTGATGGGGCACTCAGGTTCGCACAGCGAGCAGTCGATACATTCCTCAGGGTCGATGACCAGGAAATTCGGACCTTCGTGAAAGCAGTCCACAGGGCAGACTTCGACACAATCGGTGTACTTGCATTTGATGCAGTTTTCGGTAACCACGAAGGTCATGGGTAGTTCTCAGGGTTGGCTTGACTGTTGCAAATATTACCAAATTGAGCGCGTAAAGGATTACTCCAGAGCTTGCTTGTCATACAATAGTGATTTGCCAATGGCGGTTTGCGCGGTGTGCCGGATACGCGGTGAACTAGAACAGGATTAGACCTACAATGAAAGCGATCAAGAAGGCGGTTTTCCCGGTTGCCGGTATGGGAACGCGATTTTTGCCAGCCACTAAGGCTAACCCTAAGGAAATGTTGCCGGTCGTGGATAAACCGCTGATCCAGTATGCTGCAGAAGAAGCGGTTGCAGCAGGTATCGATACACTAATTTTCGTCACGGGTCGAAATAAACGTTCTATAGAAGATCATTTCGATACGGCCTATGAATTAGAGCGCGAACTGGAGGCCAAACAGAAAGTCAAGATGCTGTCAGTGCTGCGCAGTATTTTGCCCAGTCACGTCAATTGCGTCTTCATACGCCAGTCGCAGGCCTTGGGATTAGGACATGCCGTGTTGTGTGCCAGACCCGTGGTCAACGATGAGCCGTTTGCTGTCATTTTGGCCGACGACCTGATCAACTTTACCAGCAAGCCTTGCTTGAGCCAGATGGTGGATCTTTTTAACTTCCAGCATTGCTCTATTCTTGGTACTGAGCCTGTGCCAATGGAGGATGTCAGCTCGTATGGCGTTGTTGATGGTATTGAGGTTAAGCCTGGTTTGATGGAGGTCTCCGGTATTGTCGAGAAGCCATCGGTCGACAAAGCACCCAGCAACGTGGCAGTGGTAGGCCGTTACATACTCACACCACGTATTTTCGACTTACTCGAAAAAACACAGCGTGGTGCGGGCAATGAGATTCAATTAACCGATGCTATTGCCGAGTTGCTCCGCGAGCAACGGGTTCTGTCGTACAACTTTGAGGGTCGGCGTTTCGACTGCGGTAGCAAGCTTGGGTATTTGAAAGCTCAAGTCGAATTTGCTCTCGATCATGAAGAGGTCGGTGCTGAATTCAAAGCGTTCCTGAAAGAGCTCCACGCACAACACACGGAGAAGGTCGTACCACTCAAGAGCGCTAACTAAGTTCGTTGATTTCACGAGCCGCACCGTACGCAATCTTTGGCGTTTTTTTCTTTGAGTCGGCGGTCATAGGGCATTGGATACCTCGTATCCCAGATATCAAGAGTTCTCTCGGCCTTACGGATGCTGACTTAGGCCTTGCGCTGCTGACAATGCCTCTGGGCACGTTGCTGGGCTTTTCAATCGCTGGCAAGATCATCGAAATCACCGGACTACGATCTGCTTGCAGACTGTTTCTGCCGCTATGGGCGTTATTGTTTATTGGACCTGCTTTAGCGCAAAATTTTACCCAGTTGGCCATAGCATTAATTTTTAGCGGACTGGCTATTGGTATGATAGAGACGGCTATGAATACTGAAGCCGCTCGAATCGAGAATGCCCTGGGAAAACGTATGATGTCTCGCTGCCATGGGTTCTGGAGTTTGGGGACTATGGTGGGCGCACTGATGGGAGGAGCGCTGGCGCAGGCAGGCATGTCAGTCACTACGCACTTTCTAATTGCAATGCCATTGATTGCGATATTTGGTTATGTAGCAGCAACCGCATTGCCAGTGCTTGAACATGACGCGAAGGCGTCCATGAGGGCAACTGATATGGCTAGACCTGAAAATACGCATCACGCAATAGCATCTACCGTGTCTGAGTCTGGCCAAGATGCGCAACAACCGCGTGATTCACAAGTGTTCCGCTTGCCGGCAAAAGCCATAATTTTGTTGTGCGTTATGCCGCTGGGAATCATGATGGTCGAAGGTGCATTCATCGACTGGTCTGCGGTGTTTATGCGAGATGTTCTGGCAGCCGAACCGCTGCTGATTGCAGTGACTTACGCATCGTTTTCGTTGGTAATGGCTATTGTTCGGCTCTCGGGTGATGTGTTAGCAACGCGTTTCGGCGAATCTCTTATTGTGCGCGTATCGGGATTGGCCACCACTACGGGGGTCTGTGTGTTTGCACTGGCACCCTCTGCATTCTGGGCCTTTGTTGGTGCGGCTTTATCGGGTGCTGGCGTTGCTATCGTCTTTCCGCTGGCGGTCTCAGCTGCCGCCAATCGACCGGGCCGTTCACCTGCGGATAACGTGGCAGCGCTGAATATGATCTCGTTCAGTGCGTTTCTAATTGCACCGCCGATTATCGGTTTTTTATCGGAAAGTTTCGGCTTACGGATTGCATTATTGGCGTTGGCTCCTGTTGCGTTTCTGACCTTCTTGCTGGCAGGTGAAGTTCGTCAGCAGCGTCATGTTGATTAATTCATTAAACTTCAATCAAATGATTCGGTAGTTCGTCGGGTCTGCCATCAGGTGCCGGAAAATGTTCCCACAGTATCTGGCGACACTGTTCAATAGCGCTGTCAAAACCGGTTGCGATATCACCGCGGTGAACATGACGAATAAACTCTGCAACAGTGTCGTCCCACAGACTGTTGTCGACCGCATCTGCGATGGCGGAGTCCACGATAATTTCGACGTAATGCTCAGCGACTGACACAAACACCAGTACACCCGTACGATCTGCTGTTTGATGCAAATTTTGCAGGAAAAACTGTTCACGGGCGTGTCGCGCGGCGCGTTGTTGCTTGACACGTTGTGGAATCATCCACAAGCGCATTTGTGGAATCTGGAACAACACACCCAGACCGAAAAATACCAACACCTGCATCCTATACACCCCAGTGGCTGAGTACTGTGTTGTCTCGGGTGCGAGCCAACCGCTGGAGGTTAATGATAGCCAGACGTAATACAAGCCAGGAATGCTCAAAGCCAGTAAGGCCGCCCAGAGCATAGGTATGTACCGATAACCATCGCTTTGCTGGGCGATGACGGTGACTATTTCGGCGCGCGTTCTGGATTCAGCATGATTGATTTTTACAGTTAATGCCGTTTTTTCGGACTCTGTGAGAAAGGCCATCTACCAACTCCCTGAAGCACCGCCGCCGCCAAAGCTGCCGCCGCCGCCACTAAAACCACCACCACCAAAACCACCGCCAGTGCCGAACCCGGTGCCGCCTATGTAGCCGCCACCACGCCCGCTTCCTGTTCCACCTTTGCCCGAGCCGATGAAATACATGAATAAAAAGACAATCACAGCCATGGCAAGCCCGATGAGAAGACTGCCCGTAACCAGTGTGCCCAATAGCCCGCTAAAACCCGCTGGGAACGCGCCTTTGGCAGCCTTGCGCCGACCAGTACGGCGCAACAGTTCGGTGGTGCCGACCATGGCGATGAATAATAACGGCAGCACATGACCCAACTTGTCAGAAATAGGGTCACTGCCAGGTTGACGTTTCTGAACGGGTGCAACGTATTCGCCTTCGACCGCCTGCACGATGGCGTTAACACCTTGCCTGATGCCATCTCGGTAGTTGTTTTCTCGAAAAGCGGGGAGGATTTCGCGTTGAATAATAATGCTAGACAGTGAGTCGGTGAGCGCACCCTCCAAGCCGTAACCAACTTCAATGCGCACCTGACGATCATTGGGCGCAATAACCAGCAAAACACCATTATCTTCTTCGCTAGTGCCGATTTCCCAGGCACGTCCCAGCTGGTTAGCGTAGTCAGCAATGTCGTATCCATCCAGCGAAGCCAGCGTAACCAACACGATTTGGTTGCTGGTTTGTTGTTCGTGTTCTTCAAGCTGTGAGTTAAGGTCCGCTTCCTCAGACTCATTGAGTAATCCAGCCAGGTCGACAACACGGCCAGTGAGTTCAGGAAAATTCGGTTGTTGTGCCTGTGCCTGTGCCTGTGCCAGTGGCTGCAACAGTAGCGCGAACAACAGGAGCAGGCCAGCACGCAGGCGAGTGTGTCTTATCATTAGCAGCTCAAAAACTCTGAGCGCGCGGCAAGCCCCTGGTATACACAAGTCAGCACCAATTAGTTATTGAAATTAACGGTTGGATTAACAGTGTCTGCCTCGTCTACCGAGAAATTTTCTTTGGGTTGCATATCAGAGTACATAAATCTGCGCCACCAGCGGCCGGGTATGGTACGAAGCTCGGTGTTGTATGTTTGTACTGCCCCGATGTAATCACGCCTGGCCACGCTGATACGGTTTTCGGTGCCTTCCAGTTGCTGTTGCAGCGCTAGAAAATTTTCATTCGATTTTAGATCTGGATAGGCCTCTACCACCACCATCAAGCGTTGTAACGCGGATGATAGTGCACCTTGATTTTGTTGAAACTGCTGGAAGGCTGCAGGATCACTGAGCATTTCCGGAGAAATATTCATTTGCGAAACACGCGTGCGTGCCTCGGTAACTTCAGTTAGTACATCTTTCTCCTGCGCGGCAAATCCCTCGACTGTGCTGACCAGATTGGGCACCAGGTCTGCCCGGCGCTTGTATTGGTTTTGTACTTCGCTCCAGCGACCGTTGACGGCCTCGTCGTAGGTTGGAATATTGTTAATGCCACACCCGTTAAGTGCCAATGCGGCAAGGATGACAATGGTGAATCGAATGGGGTTGCTGCTCACGACTTTCTCCTTCGGGCTGGTGATCAGGATGATAACAGAACAACTATTGAACGATTAGGCGCTGCAAGCGCGTAAAATAGACGGCATGCTTAGTTTCAATGAAGTGGCTTGCCGACGTGACGGACGCTTGTTATTTAGCGATGTCAACTGTGTCATCCATGCCGGTCAAAAAGTGGGTCTTACCGGCGCCAACGGTACGGGTAAATCCAGTCTGTTTGCCATGATTCAAGGCAGTTTTGAGCCAGATACTGGCACTATTTCTCTGCAGCAGCAGGTGGGTATTACACACGTGGCACAGGAGACCACTCTCTCTGATCGGTCTGCGTTGGAGTACGTGGTTGACGGTGATCAACGCATTCGTACATTGCAAAGCCAGATCGCTGAATGTGACGATACACAGGGGGAACGCCTGGCAACATTACTGGCTGATCTTGACCAAGCGGGTGGCTATACGGTGCAATCACGCGCAGGTGCTTTGTTAAACGGACTTGGATTCGCTACTGATCAACACACATGGCCTGTTGCTCAATTTTCAGGTGGTTGGCGTATGCGTCTGAATCTGGGACAAGCCCTGATGAGCCCAAATGAGCTTCTGTTGCTTGATGAACCCACCAATCACCTGGATCTGGATGCTGTTCTGTGGTTGGAGTCTTGGCTTCGACTGCGTGAAGGTACGCTTATTCTTATTTCTCACGATCGTGAATTTCTCGATGCTGTGACTAATACAACCTTGCATATCGAAGCGCAGACTGTGTCTCTGGTCACTGGCAACTACAGTGCTTTTGAGCGCTGGCGTGCCGCACGGCTGGGCAACCAGCAGGCACTTCATGAAAAAACACAGGCTAGACGTAAGGAATTGCAGAGCTTTGTTGATCGATTTCGTGCCAAGGCGACCAAGGCCAGGCAGGCGCAGAGTCGGCTCAAGATGCTTGAACGCCTGGGTGAAACCTCTGCGGTGAGAGTGGAATCACCCTTTACATTCAGCTTTCAAACGCCAGATAACTTACCCAGTCCATTGGTTGTGCTCGATAACGCATCGCTGGGTTACGACGACGCAGTCGTTTTAAATAAAGTGAACCTGACGATACAAAGTGGTGATCGTATTGGCTTGCTGGGTGTTAATGGCGCCGGTAAGTCAACGCTTGTCAAAGCGCTTGTTGGGCAACTGGCACTGTTGCAGGGTACGCGAACACCTGCTCAGAAACTGACCATAGGGTACTTTGCCCAGCACCAGGTTGATCAGCTCAGATCTGATCATTCACCGCTCCAGGCCCTAACCGCGCATGATCCACGCCTCACTGACGCTCAGGCACGTACATTTCTAGGTGGCTTTGATTTTCACGGCGACCAAGCGCTGCAACCGGCGGCCACGCTCTCTGGTGGCGAACGGGCACGACTGGCGCTGGCGTTAATTGTACAGTCGCGACCTAATCTGCTGTTGCTGGATGAGCCGACCAATCATCTGGATATTACGATGCGCCAAGCATTGGCTGATGCGTTGGTATCTTTCGAGGGTGCGTTGCTGGTTATCTCTCACGATCGCACCATGCTGCGTACTGTTGTGGACAGTTTATGGCTCATCGCTGAGAGTACTGTTGCCCCGTTTAACGATGATTTAGATGGCTATGCGCGTTGGTTGGCGTCGCGGCGGCAGCAGCAGAATAACCAAACGCTTGATAACAGCGTGACTAACCCAAGAAACTCCGGGAAACTATCCGCCGTTGCTAGTGAAAGCTCAACGCTTTCCCAAACACCCAATGCTCAAGATAGCCAATCTCATAGCGTAGACCGCCGCCAATTAAAACGCGATGCCGCTCAGAGGCGGGCGCGACTTGCACCGCTGACCCAAGCGGTGAGTCGTCATGAGAAGCAGCTCGACGCTGCGTTACGATTGCTTGCTGAGACCAGAGAGAAACTCAGTGTCGGTGAGCTATACAATGAAGACCAGAAATCAGCATTGAGTCAATTGCTAGAAGCAGAGTCCGCAGCACGATTGCAAGTGGATAGCGCGGAAGAGCTGTTGCTCGAGAGTATGGAAGCGTTGGAACAAGCCACCGATGGCGGTAGTGTGTAACCTATACAATCAAGTCGGAAAAGGGTTTCAAGATGAGCGAGCCTATCGAGAATCAGAATGCGAAACAGCGTAGTGGCACTGGGTTCTGGAGTGTCGTGCAAAGCGTTGGAGCTGCCATGATTGGTGTGCAGTCGCGCAAGAATCGCGAACGAGATTTTACCCAAGGCAAACCCCTGCATTTTATTGTGGGTGGGCTTATCGGCACAGCCCTGTTTCTGTTGGTGGTGTGGCTGCTCGTTCAGTATTTGATTGCGACTAGCTAGTGTACTGAAACAAACTAATGTGGCATTAGTATTTTCCGTTACATAAGCTAGTCAACATACCGTACGAACTTCGCTACATGGCCGCAATTTTTTCGTGCTGCTGCGCCAGCTGTGCTAGCGACAACTTTGCCTCATCAAGTTTGCGTTGTTCGCCTTGCACAACGTCGGCCGGGGCCTTGGCAGTGAACCCTGGATTACTCAATTTGCCACTTAACCTAGCAACCTCTTTGGTTAAACGGTCCATCTCTTTGCTCAATCTGGCCAGTTCGGCGCTCTTGTCAATCAGCCCTGCCATGGGAATCATAAGTTTCATCTGATCAACCAGCGCTACGGCACTCTCTGGCGCATCAGCACTCGTATCGAGTAAACCGATGGTATCGAGTTTCGCCACAAAAACCAGAAGTGTGCGGTAGCGTTCGAGGCGAGTTAAATCATCGCCGCTGGCGTTGCCGATCAGCAGAGGTAGACGCTTGCCCGGGTTAATATTCATTTCAGAACGAATTCGGCGTACGCCCATAATGACTTGTTTAACCCATTCGATTTCCTCCACAGCGGGCTGATCGATGTGCTTTGGATTGCTGATGGGGAAGGGTTGCAAGGAAATAGTAGCGCCGCTCTTGTCGGCCAATGGTGCAACTTGCTGCCACAGTTCTTCAGTGATGTAAGGCATGAAAGGATGCGTCAGTCGCAGGGTTGCCTCAAGCACCCGTACCAGTGTGATGCGCGTTGCCTGCTTCTGCTCATGGGTGGCTTCGCCAGAGAGCACTGGCTTGGCCAGCTCCAAATACCAGTCGCAGTACTCATTCCAGATAAATTCGTACAGCGCAGTTGCTGCCAAATCGAAGCGGTATTCGCCAATGTGCTGTGCAACAGCAGCCTCTGTGTGCTGCAGGCGACTGATGATCCATCGATCTATTGTGTTGCGCTGCTCCGGTACATGGGCTGGATCTATATCTTGCGTGTTCATCAGCACGTAACGTGTGGCGTTGAACAGCTTGTTACAGAAATTACGGTAACCTTCGACTCGCTTGAGATCGAAACGCACATCTCGACCGTTGGATGCTAACGAAGCAAAAGTAAAGCGCAGAGCATCGGTACCGTAACCGGGTATGCCGTCTGCAAATTCTTTGCGAGTCTGCTGTTCTATATCTTTAGCCTTGTGATCCTGTAACAGATTGGCTGTGCGTTTGGCGACCAGTGCTTCGAGTTCTATGCCATCAATGATATCCAGCGGGTCCAGCACATTGCCTTTGGATTTGGACATTTTTTGCCCCGACGCGTCACGGACCAGACCGTGTATGTAGACATCTTTGAACGGAACTTCGCCATCCATAAAGCGGGTGCCGAACATGATCATCCTGGCTACCCAAAAAAATATGATGTCAAAACCTGTGACCAGAACAGCGCCAGGGTAGAAGCTTTTTAAGCTGTCGGTCTGTTCTGGCCAGCCCAATGTGCTGAATGGCCAGAGTGCGGAAGAAAACCAAGTATCGAGGACATCATCGTCTTGGCGTAACACAATATCGGTGCTTAACTCATATTTAGCACGCACGGCAGCCTCGTCGGCCGCAACATAGATATTGCCAGCTTCGTCATACCAAGCGGGTATTCTGTGTCCCCACCAAATTTGCCGACTGATACACCAGTCTTGAATATTTTCTAGCCACTGGTTATAGGTTCGGGTCCAGTTTCCCGGTACGAATTTGATACGCCCACTGGCAACAGCATCCAGAGAGGGTTGAATAATGGCCGTGTGTCCACCAGGCCGTCCGTCTGGCTGAGTATCGCGGGTCAGGTCCACATACCATTGGTCTGTTAGATACGGTTCGACCACGGAACCGGAGCGATCGCCTCTTGGCACCATCAGTTTGTGCGCCTTGACCTCAACCAGCAATCCGGCAGCTTGCATGTCGTCAACCACTTGCTTGCGCGCCGCGTACCGATCCAGTCCACGATAGGCCTCTGGGACCGACTCGTTCATAGCCGCATCGTCAGTCATGATGTTAATGACCTCGAGCCCATGTCGTTGACCGAGTGCGTTGTCGTTGAAGTCGTGAGCCGGCGTGATCTTTACACAACCGGAGCCGAAATCCGGATCAACATAATCGTCGGCAACAATGGGTATTTTACGACCAACCAGTGGCAGCGTAATGGTCTTGCCGACCAGTGACTTAAAACGTTCATCTTGCGGATGCACTGCCACGGCGGTGTCGCCTAGCAGTGTTTCTGGTCGGGTGGTGGCAATGATCACGGATCCACTACCGTCAGTTAATGGATACCGAAAGTGCCACAGATGACCGCTTTCTTCTTGACTAAGTACTTCCAGATCGGACAGTGCGGTGTGCAGGATCGGGTCCCAGTTGACCAATCGTTTGCCTCGATAGATTAGGCCATCTTCATGCAGTTTTATAAAGACTCGCTGCACCGCCGCAGACATGCCTTCGTCCATGGTGAAGCGTTCGCGCGACCAGTCGGGGGAGGTGCCCAAGCGACGCAGTTGCTGCGTGATGGTGTCTCCAGACTCCTCCTTCCATTGCCAGACGCGCTCTAGGAATGCTTCACGTCCCAGATCATGACGAGTCTTACCTTCTCGATTTAGCTGGCGTTCAACCAGCATTTGTGTGGCTATTCCGGCGTGATCACATCCCGGTTGCCACAGCGTGCGGTCGCCGAGCATGCGGTGATAGCGAATCAGCGCATCCATAATGGTGTCTTGGAAGGCATGACCCATGTGCAGCGTACCGGTCACATTAGGCGGCGGGATCATGATGCAATAAGGCTTACCGTCGCCCTGTGGCGCAAAGTAACCGTTATCTTCCCAAGTCTGATACCAGCGCTGTTCTATCGCTTGTGGGTCGTATGTTTTATCCATACGCCTAGTGTACTGCAGGAGGTGCTTTAGGGTAGTGCTGCAGTTGACTTGTTAGGCGCTGTGTCTGGTATTGAGTCCGGCAGATTGGTGGCTTGCTCAAGTAACGCTCGTAAGTCGTGACGCAATGATGTGATGTGTTTATCGATGATGGTGTCGATGAGCAATTCTAAGGCGTCATCATTAGTTGGTTGTTCTGCGTTCGGGTGGGTGTGGCCCGCCTGCGGCTCGAGGTGGAGATGAGCCGGTAAATTAACGTGTAGTGGGCCGGTTGCGCGGCTTACGGGTGGTTCATTCTCCACGCGCTGAAGGCGGGAGGAGCGGATAATCGACTTGTTGCCAAAACGAATTACATCACTGAGTACCGGCAAGTCTTCTTCAGTCAGCGCCATAGGTTCACCCTCTTTGTTCGCCAGCGTCATTGTTTTGCTGACTAGGAGTATAGGACTACATTGTGTGATGTTGAAGGGGATAGCCGCGTTGTTGATAAAATCGGTAGCGTCGCCGACCGGCAGTTTTTATATCCGGATTGTCGTTGACTATTTCCAGGTTGCGCTCAAACCGGCTGAAAAATGGTGGTACTTCGATTGCCAGATTGATTAACAATGTGCGATCAGCGCTAGGCTGTCCCGATGACAGATGCACCGGATCAAACTCGGTATGGCTGTGAAGATGATCGGGCGCATGCAAAATATGACCGATGAAACTCATCGGTCGAAAGTCCCATAAACATTGGTCGATCTGGGCTAGTTCATCGGCATCATGGCTATGAATAAATACTTTTTCCGCCCGCCCGCAGGCTTTTTCAGCCAATTTGCAGATCAGCTGCTGACGCGCCAGCGTATCGTCGCCTGACAGTACATAGAAGTCTACTCGTGTCATGGTTAGTTAAGTTTTAGTGGCTCAGCCGATTAAACAAATATTGCATTAACAGAGGCACGGGCCGACCGGTAGCCCCTTTTTGTTTACCGCTGGTCCAGGCAACGCCTGCGATATCCAGATGTGCCCAGTGGTAATTCTTGGCAAAGCGAGACAGAAAGCACGCTGCTGTTATTGCACCGGCTGGTCGTCCACCAATGTTGGCGATATCGGCGAAATTTGAGTCCAGTTGTTTCTGGTAGTCATCCCACAGTGGCAGCGACCAGCATCTATCGCCGGATTGTTCACTGGCTTGAAGTAGTTCATCCACGGTTGTTGGGTCGTTACCCATCACGGCACTGGCGACATTGCCCAGAGCAACAATACACGCGCCGGTTAGTGTCGCCATGTCGATCACGGTTGCCGGTTTGAATCGTTCGGCATAGGTCAGGGCATCGCACAAGACCATGCGGCCTTCTGCGTCAGTGTTGAGGATTTCTATAGTCTGGCCAGACAGGGACGTCACCACATCTCCAGGGCGAGCTGCTTGTCCATCTGGCATATTTTCGACAGCGGCGACAATTCCAACGACGTTGAGTGGCAAATTAAGTTCAGCAACCGCTTGCATGACGCCAAATACGCTGGCGGCGCCGCACATGTCGTACTTCATTTCATCCATGCCATCCGAGGACTTTATCGAAATACCGCCTGTGTCGAAGGTCACTCCTTTACCCACGAGTACAATCGGAGATCCGGCTCGCTTACGACCCTGGTAGTTCATCACGATCATTTTGCCCGGCTGGTGACTGCCTTGCGAGATCGCGAGAAAGGCACCCATGCCCATGGATTCCATTTGCGCTTCGTCTAGAACAGTTGTGCTGAGTTTGTCATGCTCTTCGTGCAGGATATGCGCAACGTCAGCCAGATAGGTAGGCGTGCACACATTGGGTGCCAGGTTGCCTAAGTCTTTTGCCCTGGACATACCTCTTGCGGTTGCGCTGCCGCGATGAACATATTCCGTCACCGCCTCCACCGATTTTTTCTCAGCACTGAGAAAGACAGCCGTTAGTGATGCATTGGGTGTTGGACTCATGCGTTGGTGTAACGAGAAAACGTAAGTGGCATTAACCAGATCCCGTGCGAGTTGTTCGGCCATGGTGCTGCTGTCCAAGTTCTCAATGGTCACGGCATTCAGACAGTCACTTATCGCGGTACTGGCAGGCGTTGCAATCAATGATTTAGCGGCGGCCTGAGTGGCCTCCCGCCAGCGCTGGGCATCAGCTGTTTGTCGCTCGCCCAAGCCAACCAGTAAAACGCGCTCAGCCGTAATTCCTTTTAATGCATGTAAAACCACCGTTTGACCAGCCTTTGCACTGAAATCTTTGCTGACGAACAGCTTTTTTATAGCGCCGTCGGATGCACTGTCGATTTTTCGCGCCGAACCCTTGAGCTTCCCATCGGAAAACAGGAACAACACTTGGCAGGCGTTATCCAAAGAGGTCGGCAGGCGGGTTGATACGTTAAATTGCATAGGATTGACAGCCATGTTGGGTTTAAAGGTCTTGTCTAGTGTACTACCGGCGACCATCAGTGTTAGATTGCCGCCACAGGCTTCACCCGCGTGACATGTGTGCGAATATTAGATCGATACCTGATGAAGGAAATGCTGGTTACCTGGCTGGCAGTGTTAGTGGTGCTGCTGGTTATCATGATCGGCAATGTTCTGGGGCGCAGCCTATCCAGCGTTACTGACGGCGTGATTCAGGCTGACATGCTACTTATTCTGGTTGGTGTTAAATCAATCAGTCTGCTGGTAACGCTCATACCGCTGGGCTTGTATCTGGGTATCCTGCTAGCTCACGGTAGGTTTTATCGAGACAATGAGATGTCTGTGATGCAGGCCTGCGGCGTAAGTTGGTTTGATCTGATGCGTCCGACCGCCGTAATCGGTCTGCTCGGTGTGTTGGCAATCTCACTGTTAACCATCTTTGCCTCTCCGTGGGCGGCACGCTTTGAACAACAACTGAAACAGCAGATCAGAGATCAGTCTGCTCTGAGTCTTGTTACACCAGGTAAGTTCATTGAATCAAGTGATGGCAATACGGTGTTTTTTGCACGTCAGAGTAATCCTGAGCGTACTCAATTTAATGATGTTTTTATGTATCGTCAGAAAGGTGATGGTGACCCGGCCGTAGATTCAGCGCGAATCGCCACCTATCAACATGATCCCGAGACGGGTGATGAGTACCTGATATTTACAGATGGTCAGACAACCGTAGGACAACCCGGTGGTGGCGAGTACACCGTTACCGACTTCAAAAGACAGGGCATTTTGCGACCTCGACAAGACTCTGGAGAGCCCAGGCTCATTATTAAAGGCAAACGATTGTCAAACCTCTGGGGAAGTTCAGACTTGGCCGACAGGGCCGAACTGCAGTGGCGAATTTCCATACCCTTGGCGGCGCTACTACTTGCATTATTAGCCGTTCCGCTGAGTTATACATCACCTAGGGAGGGACGATTTGGCAAGATCGCCATCGCCATATTGATTTATATCCCTTACGCCAACCTATTGGTGTTGATGAGAAAGTGGATAGCGGCCGGTACTGTACCCACGTGGGTGGGCTTGTGGCCTGTGCACGTGGCGGTGACTTTACTGATTTTGTTACTACTGGTCCGTCGAATGGGTTGGAGATGGCTTTTTGGCCGACCATCAGCGCAGGTATTGTCCAGTCACGGTGCGTCGGCATGATGTTTGGCACGCTGGATCGATATATCGGTCGTTCAATTCTGCTGACCAGCCTACTGGTGTTGTTAACACTGGTTGCCCTGGCCAGTATATTTGCTTTCATCAGCGAGTTGGATGATGTCGGTAAGGGTGCGTATACCGTCTCTGGCGCTGTTCAATATGTCTTTCTGACCATTCCTGGCAAGGCATATTTACTTTTTGCCCCCGCTGTTCTGCTCGGTAGCCTACTGGGTTTGGGTGCATTAGCTTCAAACAGTGAATTGACCGTTATGCGGGCATCTGGCGTGTCTGGTGCGCGGATTATTCGTGCTGTGGTGATCACCGGAGTAGGCTTGATGCTACTTATCGCCTTAATTGGTGAAACAGTGATGCCGCGTGCCGAGCAGATAGCTGAAGAACTTCGGCTTACTGCGCTTGAGAAACGACTGTCGGTCAAGGGTAGTCGCGGATTGTGGCTTAAATCGACTAATCACTACGTTAATGTGGGCACGGTACTGCCCGACTTTACGTTGCTAGATGTCAGTGTTCATCGCTTCGAAAAAAACTCACTTGTGATGGCAATGAGTGCAGCCCGTGCTCGTCTACAAGATGATGATTGGCTGCTAGAAGAGATAGAAATAACGCTTTTCAGTGCTAGCAAAGTGACAAATGAGCGTCTCCCAAACATGACATGGAAGCAATTTATCCGTCGGAATACCGTCACTTCGAACATTGAAGGGTTATCTGAAAACTATCCTGACCTTGTTAGTGCAGACGTTTTGAAAAGTATTTCAGTGTCTCCTGAGAGTCTTTCGGCCATCGATTTATATGATCAAGTTCGGTATCTGAAAGACAATCAGCTCGATAGTCGACGTATAGAACTTGCCTTTTGGGTAAAAATTGCAAGCCCTCTTTCAACGCTCGTTATGCTGATGCTCTCACTGCCATTTGTGTTCGCATCACAACGATCTGGTAGTGCTGGGCAGAAGATTTTTATCGGCATCATGTTGGGCATCATTTACGTGCTTTTGAACAAACTGCTGACTCAATTAGCACTGGCAAACGATGTATCACCTGCATTGAGCGCGCTGCTGCCTTTGATGTGCTTTTTGGGCGTGGCCATTGTCGGAATCCAGCGTACTACCTAGCGGATGCCGCGCTGTTTCTGGGTGGTTTTCAGTGGTTCATTTTTTATGTAACTACTTGTTATATTTGATAATTTTAGTGTTACTAAACCTGTCGTGTAACGCCTGATTGTCCGTTGAAATCAACATATACAACAGCGTGATGCCAAACAGTAGTGATCCTGTTAGGTAGCGTTTTAAGGTGTGATTAACGGTGATTTTTTCACCGTTTGTAGAGGCTAACTGGATTCGCCAAGCACGCATGCCTAATGTTTGGCCACCATGTCTCCAGAACCAATCGAAGAACAAAAACGCGATAACAAACAGTAGGAATTTATAGCGCAAATTTTGTATGGCCTGACCATCGTTCAAAGCGATAGCCGCAGTAGTGATGATAAAGAACAGCGCTATCAACAACAGGCCGTCATAAAGAAACGCTGCACATCGTCGAAATAACAAAGGTAGAGTTGATGAAATGTTTTGCATATTGTTGTGTTCGGATACTTGAATACACTGTATACGAAGCTGAAAATAAATCAGGCACGACACGTGCGATACATTGGATTGTTCGATTTGCGTACAAAATGCACAGCTTTAGCTATAGTTTTGCAAGAGTTTTTTTCAATTGATTTGTAAGTTGCAGTTGAAATAGTTATGCACTATGTGGACAATGCGCGCATCGACAGAGAAATCGATCAGTAAAACGGTTGGAAGTTGTACTAACTTTCAACACATGATTTGTCTGGCTTTGATTGTTTATGAAGTCAGTTGTTGGGTCCGACAGCCATGATGCAGAGTTTCAGTAGCGGTAACCAGATCAATGATCAGAGTCACTGCGAAAGAATGATGCGGAAAGTTGTCGATTACGCAATAACAGTCATTTCGACTGTTTGGGAGTCCGGTGTCATGACTCCTGTTTTTTTGAATGTCAGATCATAATCAGGAGTTCAATAATGGCTCGAATGAGTAAACCGGCGGCAGCTAAACCTGCGAAGGCCGGAAAAAAGAAGGCTCGCGGTAAGAAACGTTCAACGAAAAAGAAGGCGGCTGGAAAGAAGAAGGCCGCAGCCAAGAAAAAGCGCAGTACCAAGAAAAAAGCCAGTGGCAAGAAAAAGTCGGCTAGCAAGAAAAAACGCAGTACCAAGAAAAAGGCCGCAGGTAAGAAAAAGGCTCGTGGCAAGAAAAAGGCCGCAGGTAAGAAGAAGGCCCGTGGCAAGAAAAAGGCCTCTGGCAAGAAAAAGGCCCGTGGCAAGAAGAAGGCGCGTGGCAAGAAGAAGGCTGCTGGCAAGAAAAAGGCCCGTGGCAAGAAAAAGTCAGCAGGCAAGAAAAAAGCTCGCGGCAAGAAGAAATCAGCCGGCAAGAAAAAGGCTCGCGGTAAGAAAAAGGCCCGTGGTAAGAAAAAGTCACGCGGTAAAAAGAGCTGAGACGCACTCGCAGCAGCCTGACCAACGCTCTGGGCATGTGTTGCCAGAGCGTTTGTTTAAGACGTCCGACCAAAAAAGGGGTGGCATTGCTACCCCTTTTTAGCTGTAGCGCTAATGAGTGGTGCTAATCAGTGGTGCTAATCAGTGGTGCTAAATAACGGCATCGGCGAAATGAGTGAATGGATACACCTTGACCCTGTCACCGTGCTCAGCTCCACTACTGTGCGTTGCGAGTTCTATCAGACAATTAGCACTGTGAAGCGAGCTCAGAACATGAGAATCTTGCAGGCCTGTTGTCTCAACCTGCCAATCTCCTGTATCCGTCTGCGACATCAGCGCGCGCTGATATTCCACGCGTCCTGGATTTTTATTTAACGTTCCTTGCAAAGGCAACACCAATGCAGGCGGGAGTGCGTGTGGTATGCCCAGCATGTGCCGAATAGCGGGTAGGACGAAAAGCAGGCAAGTGAGCGCAGCTGACACTGGGTTCCCAGGTAGGCCGAAATAAGCCTGGTTATGGCCACTGAAGCCAAATGTCAGAGGTCTTCCTGGCTTCATGGCAATTTTCCACAGATCCACCTGACCGTGTCGCTCCAGCACCGTGCGAACATGATCGGCGTCGCCGACTGAAACACCACCGCTGGATATCACCAGATCTGCCCCATGGGCCGCGGCAATCATTTTTTCCAAAGCTGATTCGGTATCGATGCATATGCCAAGGTCATCCACCTGTACAGATGCGTGTCTGAGCAGTGCCATCAACAAGGGTCTATTGGCGTCGTAAATTTGTCCAGTTTCCCGTGATTGCCCCGGATCAACCAACTCATCTCCGGTAGAAAATAATGCAATACGCAAAGGTTTGAATACTTCAATATCAGTAATACCGTGTGATGCCAGCAGCGCTAGCTCTGCAGCTCCAAGGCGTGTGTTGGCTGGAATCAGTCGGCTGTTTTGACGCGTGTCGGTGCCTGGATTTCGGACGTGAAGCCCTCGATGAGGTGGTACGGTAATGGTGATAGTGTCGTTGAGAACAGTGACATTTTCTTGCTGCACGACCGTATCGGCCTGGTCAGGCACTCGTGCACCGGTAGTAATGCGTTGACAAGTATATGGGGCAAGCGAATCATCACCCGGATGACCGGCCAGTGACTGACCCGCTATGTGTAGTGGTCTGTCGCTTTCATCAATACGAATGGCATAGCCATCCATGGCGGATGCGCGAAACGAAGGCACAGACAAGGCGGCGAGAGTATCTGCCACGCATACGCGGTTTTGTGCATCGGCACAGGCGATAAGCTCACTGTGTGCGAAGCGCGGTAACTGTCGCTCGATGCGTTCACGAGCCTGTTCAATAGTGATCGCGGTGGGATCGGAGTCGCTTGATGCGCGCGGAGGCAAGTTCATGTGTATCCTACTACCATGGGTAAAGCGTATGCTAACGCCAAGTTGAGCTCAGCGCGCAGTTGCGTCGGAAAAACTCGTCCACCATTGTCTGATACAGACGCTGATCTACTGCAGCGTTTTGCCGATGCGCAGTTACTTGAGCGCGGACTAAGTTCTAATACTATCGCGGCGTACAACAGCGACCTTCGCTCTTTTTTGGCCGCGTTACCTATCGAACGCTCAAGTCTGCTGGGTGTATCGAACTCGGATGTCATGGCTTACCTGGCTAGTCGGGTTGACGATGGTAGTAGTGCTCGTAGTGCGGCACGTCTGCTTTGTGCCTTAAGACGATTCTATGCCTGGTGTGTTCGCGAAGGCTTGATGACAGACAACCCCACAGCGTTGGTTCGTTCACCCACTATTGGGCGACCATTGCCCAAGGTATTGACTGAGTCAGAAGTCAGTGCACTGTTAGTCACTCCCGATATTACAGACGATCTTGGCCTGCGTGACCGCGCCATGCTCGAGGTGTTGTATGCCTGTGGACTGCGTGTATCTGAACTGGTTGGTATGACGATGGATCAGATCAATTTGCAACAGGGTGTCGTAAAAATCTGGGGTAAGGGTAATAAGGAGCGATTGATACCTCTGGGAGACGTTGCTGGCTCCTGGGTCGATCAGTACGTCAAAACAGTTCGGCCTTCGCTGGTGCGCAGCAGGACCGATGATCTGTTCCTGACCCGACGGGGGGCAGCGATGACGAGGCAAGCATTCTGGCACCGAATTCGTGCTCATGGTATCCAAGCGGGTATTCGAACTCAGCTCTCCCCCCATATTCTCAGGCATGCATTCGCAACACATCTGGTCAATCACGACGCCGATCTAAGGGTGGTGCAACTCCTGCTAGGACATAGTAGCTTGTCAACAACGCAAATCTATACCCACGTGGCCCGCGAGCGGCTCAAGGTAATGCATCAATTACATCATCCACGTGGTTAGTGAACGGTGAGCAAGCATTACTGTTATTTCTTTGAACTTTACGGCATCATGCAAAACCAATAGGGCTGTATTACTCGGATTCAATCATGACAAAAGTGACTAAGGCTATCTCGCTACTGGCGATACTGGCCGGTATTAGCTTGGCAAGTACCACCGTGCAAGCCGAACCCACCCTCGATGAGGTGCAGCAGCGAGTGTCTGAACGGCTGCCCGGTATCGCCGTCTCAAGCTTGAGTAAATCCAGCGTATCGGGTTTGTACGAGCTTGTTACCGATGGACAAGTCTATTATGTAGACGAAACGGCTGAATATCTGGTTGATGGCAGTCTTATTCGTCTTAGCGATCGCACCAATCTGACCGATGCTCGTCTGGGCGGTATTCATGTAAGCATGATTGAGGAAGTGGGTGAGGACAACATGCTTATCTACGAACCGCAAAAGCCTTCCAATCGCTCAATTACAGTTTTTACCGACATTAGCTGCGGCTTTTGTCGTCGTCTGCATGCAGAACTGGATACATTGCTCGAAGAGGGTGTGCGAGTGCGATATTTACTGTTCCCGCGTGCTGGAATCGGATCTCAGGGCCACAAAGATCTGGAGAGCGTCTGGTGCGCCGATAACCCTCAAGGGGCGATGACAGTGGCAAAAGCCGGTGGCAATATTGAGCCTGCAACGTGTGACAATCCCATAGAACAGCATATGGCGCTTGCTGAGCGCATTGGTCTGCAGGGAACACCACTGATATACACCGACAGCGGTGAAAAAATCCCGGGTTACCGAGAAGCGGGCGTGCTTGCTAGTATGGTCAATGAATCGGAGCCTGTAACAAACTGACGAGTTAGCACCAAAGGGCTCTGGCACGCGTATGCCTTGGTTGTGGGGGTTAATTGCCGGAGGTATTCATCATGTTCAGACGTGCTAGACGGTTATTCAAATCCTCCACCCTGTGCGTTGTTGGTTTGATCTGCACCACACTGTTGGTTGCAGGTGGTGCGCTAGCCGATCAAAACGCGGCAGAGTTACCGGAACTATTTGATCAGCTGCTCGACGCAACAGAGGAAGCTGATGTTCGGGCGTTGGAGAACCAAATATGGCAACACTGGCTGGTAGCACCGGATAAGTCATCGGAACTATTAATGTCACAGGTAAGCCGGGCTATGTCAGCCGGTGAGCTGGAGATTGCTCTGCAGTTCTGCAACCAACTGATCGATGGTAGCCCTGATTACGCTGAGGCTTGGAATAAGCGTGCAACTGTTCATTACTTAATGGGCAACCACGATGCCTCGGTCGCCGACATAAGAGAAACCTTGTTTCGTGAACCCAGACATTTTGGCGCTATTTCAGGTCTTGGCTTGATATTTATGCGTCAGAACAATTTTGAAGCCGCGCTGGACGCTTTTGAGCAAGTGTTGAGTATTAGCCCAGGTTCAAGCAGCGCCAAAAGCAGTGTGGAACGTGTGCGCAGAGAGTTAGGTAAGGAAATATAGATTGCACACATTGTTCGAGCACAACACTGCTCTGTGTCATGTCCGCCACGCAAAACGCTGGGCTGCAGCCGTCTTTTTGTGTTCGGCTACGATTGTACAAGCCGAGCAAAGTGATCAGGCAGCCTTGTTTCAGCATCGTGCACAACATGCCTACAATGCAGTGATTGGGCTTCCCTCTGTGGCCTCAAGACCAGTGCAGAGCTGGGAATGGCAGATTGCTCTGGAACATTCCAATCAATTTGCAGGTGGCATGGCAGGCGATGAAGTGCTGTTACTCGATGGGGAAACCAGCGAGTTGACTCTGCGTCACCGGCAACGTGTCGGCCCTTGCTGGCAGGCAGACGTTACTGTGCCATTTATTGCCCACAGTGGCGGTCTTTTTGATCGGGCCATTGATGACTGGCATCAGTTTTTTGGGTTGCCCGATGCGCAACGCGGCGAGACTGCTAAGTTTGATCTCAATTACAGCTATGTCGATCAGGATGGGCAGCGGGCAGGTGTGGCATCATCGGAAAATGCCCTGGGTGATATTCAGTTGTCGATACAACGTTCTCTAGGGTGTTTCGCAACCGCTGACTCGACAAGATCAGAACCGATAGTTCGGCTCGGAGTGAAACTGCCCACCGGTAGAGTCAATGTCCTCAGTGGCAGTGGCGAACCAGATGTGTATGCTGATATTCAATCACCTATCTGGACGCATGGCACACGTTGGCGAACCGGCGTTGCGCTGGGTGCGTTGCTGATAGGGCAGACAGATCGATTGGCGCCACAGCGTACAGTGGCGTTGTACGGTTCAGCTGGCGCACAATTTGTACTGACTCATCGCTGGCGTTTAATCGCACAGTTGGATTGGCATACACCATTTTATCGCAGCAACTTGCGCGAGTTGGGTGATCCTGCACTCAGTTTGAGTACAGGCTTTCGTTACCTTGGTCCAGCTGATCAGAGTATCGAGCTTTCAATCAGTGAAGATATCTCTGTTGACACGGCACCCGATATCGTTGCCAGACTAGCTTGGACCTATCGTCCGGCAGGTCGAGGGCAGGCTAACGCTAACGCTTGGAACCAAACAAAATAGCGAAGACCTGATCGTATTGGCTGGCATGATGGATTTTTAAGCCAGCAACAATATGTTTGGGTAGTTCAGATACATCGCGTTTATTGCCCTCCGGCAATATGACCTCCTTAATGCCGATTCGTCGCGCCGCAATCAATTTCTCACGCACGCCACCAACCGGCAGCACCTCGCCTGTGAGGGTAATTTCACCCGTCATGGCAAACGATTTTTTAACCGGTTTTTTCAATGCCAGAGACAATAGTGCGCTGGTCATGCTAATACCTGCACTGGGGCCGTCCTTGGGAGTTGCACCTTCGGGTACGTGCAAATGCAGGCTATGTTCCATAAACCAGTCCTGCTTAACGCCATAGCGTTGCGCGTTGGTGGTGACAAAGCTATGCGCAATCTGTGCAGATTCGTTCATGACTTGACCCAGTTGACCAGTCAGTTTCAGTCCTCGTTCGCGGGCATGCACACAGGTTGCTTCTATCGGTAGCGTTGCACCTCCCATGGCGGTCCATGCCAATCCGGTGATGACACCGACACCACCGAGTTGTTTCTCAACGCGGAAGGGCGGTTCTCCAACAAATTCCACCAGATTTCGGTTACTGACACTCACCGAGTTGGCTTTGCCCATTAGTTTGACAATAGATTTGCGCAGCACGCGATGCAGTAGTTTTTCCAAACCACGAACACCGGCCTCGCGCGCATAGCCTTCTATTAGCGCCTTGATAGCCGAGTCAGAGATCTTGATTTGGTTGGCCTTAACTTTGTTACGTTCCAACAGCCGTGGCCACAGGTGTTGGCGGGCAATGTCCAGTTTTTCACTGGCGATGTAGCCGCCAAGTCGAATGACATCCATTCGATCTAGCAATGGACGAGGAATCGTGTCCAGTTGATTGGCTGTGCAAACGAATAGTACTTTGGACAGATCAACCCGCAAATCCAGGTAGTGATCAAGAAATTCGCTATTTTGCTCAGGATCCAGTACCTCTAGCATGGCAGAGGCAGGATCACCTTGATAGGAGCTTCCCATCTTGTCAATTTCGTCAAGCATGATGACGGGGTTGGACACATCGACATCTTTTAATGCCTGAACCAGTTTGCCTGGCATGGCGCCAATGTAGGTTCTGCGATGTCCTTTGATTTCTGCTTCGTCTCGCATACCGCCAACACTAAAGCGATAAAACTTTCGTCCCAGACATTCGGCTATGGATTTTCCGATCGAGGTTTTACCGACACCCGGTGGACCAACAAACAACAGGATAGATCCGCTGATTTCGCCGCGAAAGGAACCCATGGCTAGAAATTCGAGGATCCTCTCTTTAATGTCAGTCAGCCCTGCGTGATCGCGATTTAGTACCCGCTTGGCGTTGCGTAACGATAATTTATCTTTTGAGTACGTACCCCAGGGTACAGCGCTCAACCAGTCGACATAGTTTCGAGTGACACCGTATTCGGGTGAACCCGTTTCCAGGATCGACATCTTGTTGATTTCGTCATCAAAGCGCTTCTGAACGTGTTCAGGAGGCGTGCGCTTTGCCAAACGCGCGCGAAATTCATCGATATCGGACGTACGATCATCCTTTGCTATACCCAGCTCACGTTGTATAACCTTGAGCTCTTCACGCAGGAAAAACTCGCGCTGGTGTTTAGACATTTTCTGTTCAACTTCTGAGCGTATTTCCGCCTGTAGACGTGCCACTTCCAGTTCTTTGTGTAACAGCACTAACACCCGTTCCATGCGTTTTTGCAGCGATACTGTATCGAGAATACGTTGCAGATCTGGTCCAGGTGCCGTGGTAATCGCCGCTGCAAAATCAGCCAATGGGGACGGGTCATTCAGATTGAAATGGTTGAGAAAATTCTTTAATTCCTCGTTGTACAAGGGGTTCAGGGGAATGAGTTCCTTGATCGCCTGTATCAGTGCCATTGCATAGGCTTTGATTTCCGGCGTATTCATTGTTCGCTCTGCCGGGTAACTGACTTCTGCGGCAAACGGTGCCTGCTTACTCAGCCAACCGTCGATCCTAAAGCGTTGCATACCTTGTGCAATAAACTGAATTTTGCCGTTACCGCGAACGACATTATGCAGACGAACCACGCAGCCGGTATCGGCGAAGTCGCCGGGGGTTGCGCCAGCCTGATCATCCTGGTCTCCGGCGTAACACAGCCCGAGCAGATGATGGTCCATCTTGGCCAGACGAGAGAATGTTTCTTCCCACGGATCTTCATCGATGACCAGTGGCTGCACTTGCGCCGGAAAGAACGGACGCTCGAATATGGGCAGTAACAGCAGCTTTCCCGGTAAATTCTGATCGGGTAAAACCAAACCAGTACTTGACGAGGTTGGCTCATCATTCTGATCATCCGTGTTGACGATCAGTGCTTCATCACTCGTTTTTGAGGCCATAAACGTGGGTTCGTGAGTTAGTCCAATTACTTTACGCTGGTCTGTCCAGAATGGGATGCTGGCAATCAGCGACAGTGTATGTTGACAAAGGTACCAGTGAAACTAAGTCATGCGTGAAAGTTTTCAAGCAACAGCCGGGAATTAGTGCTCAGTCACCTGCCAACATGTCCATCAAGCCCTTGAGGGCGTCTTTGCCCGCAGCTCTGGATTGCTCAGCCGAGGTTGTGTCCAACTCACCCATGATGACGACGTCCTCGGGTGGCAGATCATCGAGAAATCGGCTGCCATCGCAGGCACTGGTCTCACCAAACTGCTGGCGAGCTCGGGAACGTGTGAACGTGAGCGTATGACGCGCTCGTGTCATACCCACGTAGGCCAGGCGCCGTTCTTCTTCGAGGCTGTCTTGTTCGACACTGTTGCGGTGGGGTAACAGGTTTTCTTCCATACCCACCATAAAGACATGCGGGTATTCCAACCCTTTGGCAGCGTGTAGGGTCATCATTTGTACTTGATTGTCGTCTGTTTCGTCATTCTGACGCGCCAGCATATCGTGTAGACATAATGATCGAACAACTGCCGACAGGGGTTGATCTTTGTGTTCATCATCGCTCAGTAGTCGCTGGATCCAAGCGAACAGCTCATTGATATTGTCCAGTGCACGTTGTGCCTTTGGCGGCGAATCGTGTTGTTTTTCAATCCAATCGGCATAGTCAATATCGTCAAATACACCCCGAACCACCGCCATGGTGTCGCCACGCTCAGCATTGTCCGCTGCCAGCGTCAACCAGTTGGCAAAACGTTGCAAGCGGTGCAGAGCGCGGCCGGAGAGTTCAGTTTCTAATGCCATGTCATGGCAGGCCGCGAATAAACTGGTGTTACGGTTACGCGCATGCTGCCCCAGTTTGGCCAGCGTTGTCGGGCCAATTTCACGCCGTGGCGTATTGATACAGCGTAGAAAAGCGGTATCGTCATCTGGGTTTATCATTAATTTCAGATAAGCCAACATGTCTTTGATCTCGGCCTTGTCGAAAAACGAACTCCCGCCACTGATCGTGTAGGGAATTTGTTTTTCGCGCAGGGCTTGCTCGAACGGACGAGACTGGAAGTTACTGCGATATAAAACGGCAAAATCACCCCAACGGGTCCCTTTTTGAAAATGGCGGGTAAGAATTTCTGCCGACACCCATTCAGCTTCATCCAGGGTGTGCTTGCACACGGAGATACGCAGCGGGTCACCAATGCCCAAATCACTCCACAGACGTTTCTCAAACACATGTGGATTATGGCTGATGACCGCATTTGCACAGCGCAGTATGCGTTGACTCGAACGGTAATTCTGCTCAAGCTTTATTACGCGTAGATTGGGGTAGTCATCCTTCAGCGCCATCAGGTTTTCCGGGCGAGCGCCTCGCCAGGAATAGATGGACTGGTCATCATCGCCAACTGCTGTGAACGCGCCAAACTTATCAACCAGTAGGCGTACCAGCTCATACTGAGCTGCGTTGGTATCCTGATACTCATCCACGAGTAGGTGGCGTATCTGGCCGCGCCATTTATCACGAATTTCTGGATGCTCTTGCAATAGTTTGACGGGAAGTCCGATCAAATCGTCAAAATCGACTGAATTACAAGCCTGTAGCAGCTTATTGTAGTTGGCGTAAAGCAGAGCGGCCACGCGCTCGACATCCTCAGCCGCTGTAGACAAGGCTTGCTCGGGACTGACAAATTGATTTTTCCAGTGCGAGATCATTGTCTGCAACACTCGCTCTTCGATCGCACTGTTGCCCTCGCGAAGCAGTTCCCGAAGCGCGCTGAGTGAATCACTCTGATCCAAAATCGTAAATCCCTTGCGCAATCCAATGGCAACCCCGTCCTTGTGCAGAATGTCCATACCCAAGCGATGAAACGTCGCAATGGTCAAGCCGCGCATCTGTTTCGGGTTTAATTGTTTTTTCAGGCGGGTGCGCATCTCATTGGATGCCTTGTTGGTGAAGGTTACAGCCACAATGGACGAGGGCAGATAAGCCTTGTTTTCAATCAGCCAGGCAATTTTCCGGGTGATAACGCCGGTCTTGCCACTACCGGCGCCAGCGAGCACAAGTAAGGGTGTTTCGAAGTGTGTAACGGCAGCAAGTTGTTGCGGGTTCAGACCCATACAAAAAACGCTTCAGGTGCTTGGCGGGCTGCAAGTCTACTGGCTTCTGCATGACAATGTTTAGTCTTAACATTGCCGATTAACCCACCGGGGGTGGTGCGCAGGCTGACTGCGCTGGCCGTATACTGTCAAACTCGACAGACAATGCCTGGGACCGGGAGAGCGTGTGGAGTTGGACATGAGTGCTGCAAGAGCGGCTGCAGAGCAGGCGGCGAGTGCTGCTGAACAAGTGATTAGTGATTTTCTGGGGTCAGGAGATTGGCAGGTGCGCTACAAATCCGATGACACACCGGTTACCGAGGTCGATGTGGCGACAGAGCATGCCATCAGACAAGTATTGGTACAGGCATTTCCACAGGCCAGCTTCTTTGGTGAGGAAACCGGCAAGAGCGCAGCGGCTGATGCTGTTGTCAACAACACCAGCGGCGTCAATGCGGTCTCAGAATTGCGTTGGCTGGTAGACCCCATCGATGGTACCAAGAGCTTCATACGAGCCATGCCTTTTTATTCCACCCAGATTGCCCTGGAGCACAATGGCCAGTTTTGCCTAGGTGTGTCCAATGCACCCGCCTATGGTGAGCGTTTGGTGGCGGTTGCCGGTCAAGGAGTCTGGCTCAATGCAGCGCCGGTACAATGCAGTAAGGTGACCTCGATTGATGAGGCGTTTATGTCCACCGGCAATGTAACAAGCCTTGCCAGTGACGCGTCCCAATGGCAGTGTTTCGCACAGGTGGTCAAACGCGCTAGGCGGGTACGCGGTTATGGTGATTTCTGTCATTATCATCAGTGGTGTTGTGGTCAGACTGACCTGGTAATTGAGTCCGACGTCAACATACTGGACATCGCAGCGCTGAGCGTCGGTGTTCACGCAGCAGGAGGTCTCATGACAGATATGGCGGGTCAGCCGGTGGTAGAGTCAACGAGCTCTGTGTTAGCGGCGTGCACCACTGAGCTGCACGCGCAGGCCTTAGCGCTGCTCGGATCGGGTGTCTCTGGCACACATTGATTTGAAGCTCCCTTACTACAATGCCAGTCGACGTAGTGTCAGTTTTTCACTGATATTGCTGCTTGCGTTATTACTACTGGTCTTCACAGGCTTAGGTGTATTCCGTTTGTATTTCGGATTCGACTGGACTGGCGGTGAAAACGATGCGGGTCAACTGTTTGCACTGAAGATTAGCGGCGGACAGTCCTTCAATCTGTTCGAGGCTGAATCCTTTGGTCGAGCGTTCTGGTTCAGTCAATTGATACTGCTTTGTTTGTGCATATCGCTGCCGTTGTTTCGTCTTCCCGGTGGTTCTGTGCTTGCACTGATGGGTGTGTTAGCACTGATTGTGTTGCACGTGAAATACAGTGAGGATGCACCCAGCATACCGCTGGAATTTGCGTTACTCACGGCGCTGCTGCTGTACCTCATATATGTACTGCTTGGTTATATCGGTGAAGTGCGTGACCGAAAACGAGTGAATCAATTACTGAGTCAATATGTGCCAGAGGAACTGGCAAACGAATACCGACGTGACCCAACTATCATGCAGCTCAAAGGGGAGCAACGGGAAATCAGTGTGTTGTTCTGCGATGTTGTTGGATTCTCATCCATCACAGAACAACTGTCACCGGCAGAGCTGACAGAATGGTTGAATCTATTTTTCACGCATGTCAGCCGCATCGTGGTTCGTTACCGTGGCACTATCGACAAGTACATGGGCGATAGTGTAATGGCTGTCTGGGGGGCACCAACGCGCAGTGTGACGCATGCGTTTGATGCGCTGCTTGCAGCGTTGGATATTCAGAACGAGCTGGATCTACTTAATCGAAAATATGTGGAGCGCGGATTTCCAGTAGCTTCCATGGGCATCGGTATCAGTACGGGTCCTGCGATGGTGGGGCCGCTGGGATCCGATTATCGTATGGACTACACCGTGGTTGGTGATACCGTCAATATTGCTCAGCGACTTGAAGCTCAAACTCGCAAATACCAGGTGTCAGTTATCGTGGGTGACAAAACAGCCGAAGCTTTGCCAGACATGATGTTTCGCGAGTTGGATACTGTGACGGTGAAGGGACGCAAACAACCGGTAACCATGTTCGAGCCGCTCGGTCCAACTGAGCACATGAGTGAGCTTGCTGTGCATCGTCTGGCACTGCATGAAGAGGCAATGGAGGCGAGCAAGAACAGGCAGTGGCTGACAAAAAATGGAAAGAATAAA
>CALKXZ010000265.1 GCA_938003775.1 uncultured Granulosicoccus sp.
CTAGTAACCGCTTGGACTCATGACTGGCGCCATCAGTATTGCTACTGGGTGCCGCACGAGCAGGCGATGCACTCTTTGCCACAGCTGGTGACTCGCTGGTGGCGAACGCGCCCATACGTTGGAATCCAAAGGAGAAGAAAAGCGTTTCTGGTATATCGCTCTGATCGGTGCACACGGCCAAGGTATCGGGAAACTGCCGCACAGCCTGGCCGAGCAGTTCACTGACACCGCCGTTGTTTGCATCAATCGCCAGAAACGCAGCCGTGGGCGCGGGTGCCACAAGCTGCGTCTCTGGTGTGGATCGCTGTGCGACATAGTCTGCCAACGTATCGAAATGTTGGATGGTATCAAGCGCCAAGTGGCCATCCAGCCAGCCTGTTGCTGTCATTGGCGTACCAATAGTGACAAGCTGGACCGGTGAGTCCACCGCCAGGTATTCAGCCAGTAGATCGTCAGGCGATGGGGGATTCACGGAATGCTTTCGATTAACCGTGTGCGGCTTTGTAGGCCGCCTGCTGTTCAGGCGTTGATGGTGTCTGGTGCTTTTCTTTCCACTCGTCGTATGTCATCCCGTAGACTCTTTCACGGGCATCTTCATAAGCGAGTTCCAGGTTTTTGTCAGCTGCTGCTGCCACATAATATTTGGACAGGCAGTTCCGACAGAAGCCTGCCAAATTCATCAGGTCAATATTTTGAACATCCGTACGCTTGCGCAAATGCTCCACCAGTGTCCTGAATGCCGCCGCTTCCAGCTCCAGTTGTGTCTGTTCATCCAGCGACTTAATGCTTGTCATTGTGAATACGCCCCCTAAGTTGAACTCTAGTAATAAGAGTGCCACAAACCACTGCTCCCATGAGTCGTCCATGACTTGTACATTATGACCGGAAACGCCTTGCTGGATCTGCTGATTCTGGCATTACCTGCTGCATTAGCCCGGCTTTGGTGGACGGGCGCCAAAGCGAGAGAGTTAGCCATACAGCATGCTCGCACCGCTTGTCGCCAGCGTCAGTTGCAGTTTCTCGACCAAACTGTCTCCCTGAGCCGCATGAAACCAACCCGCAGCTCACAGGGCCACGCCTGCTTCAAACGCGAATATGGGTTTGAATTTACCGATGAAGGTCAGTTTCGTGACACCGCCAGTGTCACTATGCACGGTCACGCATTGCAGCGAGTCCATTTTCCGTACACCCGAGACAACGAAGGCAATCGGATCTACGTGCATTGAAGACCGATTACGCTAAACTTGAACATCGTCTATAGAACGTCAAGGAAAACGAATGCTCGAATGTCCCTGTGGTTCAGGCACTGCGCTGGAACAGTGCTGCCAGCCTATTATCAACGGTGAGCGCAAGGCTGATACTGCGGAAGCTCTAATCCGGGCCCGTTACACGGCTCACACAACGGGCTCAATGGACTTTATCCTGGCCACCCACCACCCTTCCACCCGTGCTGATATTGATGAAACTGCCACGGCGCGCTGGGCTAGCGAGTCTCAATGGCTGGGACTGGAAATTCTTGATATAGACGGCGGTCAAGCCGATGACACCAGTGCACGCATCGAGTTCATGGCACGTTACCGCGATTCAGCCCGTCGCCGTCATAATCACCATGAGCGTGGCGTGTTCGAAAAGTATCACGGTCACTGGTATTTTCGTGATGCCGAAGTTCCAGACGTAAACCAATTCCGACGCGATGCACCTAAACAAGGGCGTAATGATCCGTGCGCATGCGGAAGCGGCAGGAAATACAAAAAATGTTGCGCTGCGGCGTAGAACCCGTCACCTGAGGAATCCGCATGGACAAGCCCTGGCTCCAGTTATACCCCGCGTCGGTACCAGCGACTATCGAAACTCATGAGTACGACTCAGTTGTCGACATTTTTACCGAAGCGACGACGCGATTCACGGATCGACCAGCTTTCCAGAATCTGGGCAAGTCTATTAGTTATCACGAACTGGAGCTAATGACGCAGCATTTCGCTTCCTGGTGTCAGCATGAGGCGGGTTTGAAAAAAGGTGATCGCATCGCCATCATGATGCCGAATTTACTGCAGTATCCGGTGGCCGTGTTTGGTGCATTGCGAGCGGGTCTGGTGGTTGTTAACACCAACCCGCTGTACACAGACCGCGAGCTAAAACACCAACTTAAAGACTCAGGTGCCAAGGCTATTGTGGTGGTCGAGGCGTTTGCCCATACGCTGGCTGATGTCATCGACGACACCGATGTGGAAACGGTAATCCTGACCCGCTTTGGCGACATGCTGAGCTTTCCAAAATCCACCATCGTCAATTTTGTCATTAAATACATCAAGAATATGGTACCGCCATTTTCCATACCCGGCGCGCACACGTTAAAAGATGTACTGATCCATGGGGCAAAGCAGCCACCGACCAAGGTGGACCTGAACCACGAGGACTTAGCCTTCTTGCAATACACTGGCGGCACCACTGGCGTAGCCAAAGGCGCCATGTTGACGCATGGAAACATGGTCTCCAACATCCTACAGGCCTGGACATGGATCAACGCGGTCGACCAGGCAGAGGGTGAGGAAATCATCATTACCGCTTTGCCGCTCTACCATATCTTTGCCTTAACAGCCAACTGCCTGACCTATATGAAATTGGGTGCTTTGAATCTGTTGATCACCAACCCACGTGACATGCCAGGCTTCGTCAAGGAGCTAAGCCGGGTGCAGTTCACAGCCTTTACCGGTGTCAATACGCTGTTCAATGCACTGATGAACACACCTGGATTTGATCAACTGGATTTCTCACGGCTTAAGTTAACGCTCGGCGGCGGCATGGCGGTGCAGAAAGCGGTGGCAGATCGCTGGAAGTCTATTACCGGCGTGACCTTGATAGAGGCCTATGGATTGACCGAAACCAGCCCCGCTGCCTGTATCAACCCAATGGATCTAAGCGAGTATAACGATTCGATTGGCCTACCTTTGTCATCAACCGATGCATCCATTCGCGATCCTGATAACCAGGCGCTGCCAGCTGGAGAAGCCGGTGAACTGTGCATTCGCGGCCCTCAAGTCATGAAAGGCTATTGGCAACGCCCCGAAGAGACGGCAAAAGCGATCGATAGCGGCGGCTGGTTGCACACCGGTGATGTGGCCATTATGAATGAGCAGGGTTTTTTCAAGATCGTTGACCGGCTGAAAGATATGATTCTGGTGTCCGGTTTCAATGTTTATCCGAACGAAATTGAAAGTGTTATAGCCCTACACCCTGGCGTACTGGAAGTTGGTGCTATCGGTATACCCGATGAACACTCTGGTGAAGTGGTCAAGGTAGTGATCGTCAAGAAAGACCCGGCACTCACCCAAGAAGACATCCTGGCACACTGTAAAGAAGAGCTCACCGGTTACAAACGCCCCAAAGTGATTCAGTTTGTTGACGAGTTGCCAAAGACCAACGTAGGAAAAATTTTACGACGCGAATTGCGCGAGCTGTAAATCAATCCCGATGGCGGACGATCTGCAGCGGCTCCCCAGGTCTGCTGAGAATATCGGCGCAATACACGCCTTTCTTGTTTTGCTCGTTCGTCTCAAAATAGCGTGTCAGGGTATCGGTAACCACCGGAAACGCCAATTCACTCCACGGAATGTCAGATTGGTGAAATAAATCGACCGCTAATGTTTCCTCGTTAGCGCGTGCAAACCCGTCTTTGAGCGTACCGTAAAACATCATATACACTTGGCTGATATGAGGCAGGTTATAGACCGAAAACAGTCGCAGATCATCGCTCTGGGCTGTGGCCTCTTCATAGGCTTCGCGTGCAGCACCCTCAATTGTGCTTTCCTGATTTTCCATAAAACCCGCTGGCAGGGTCCAAAAACCGTAACGGGGTTCAATGGCGCGCTTGCATAACAACACCTTGCCTTGCCACTCTAGTAAACAACCCACCACATTCTTCGGATTCTCATAGTGGATGAAGTCACAGTCAATACAAATCCTGCGAAGGCGATTATCACCCTTAGGTATTGCAAGCTTGACAGACGCACCACACCTAATACAAAAACCCGGCTTCACACCACTGTCAACAACATCGTTCACAGGCTTGTCCTGCGTTGATCAGTTTGTGAGCCCTCTTGTGCCATAGGGTCTGCGCTACTGACCATAGCCCGGATAACATCGGGCAATGGTATCGATTTTCCCGTATCGTTATTTAACCAAACGATTTTGGACGTGCCGCGCGTATACAACTCATCGCCAACATACAAATCATAGGTACTGATGAACGAGCTACGACCGGGTGAATGCCCGCCCATACGCAAGGTAACGTGCATGGGGTAGACCAGCGGTTTTAAATACTCCGCGTGATTGTCAACAATCACGAATCCTTCACCACCCGCAGCCAATGGTGAATAGTCCGTTTGTTCGTACCAGGCCAGGCGCACCTGCTCAAAGTAACGAAAGTACATAATGTTATTGACATGACCCAGCGCATCCATATCACCCCAGCGAATGGGAAAATCTATTTGGTGCAGAAAATGTATCTTCTGAGCGCTCATGAGTTAACAGTCGTGTAGCCGAAAAGTCTAAGCCGTCAGTCTACTCGATATTTCGACGGGCTCTGATCACCAACAGGCAAACTGGACTAGTGCAACCTTTAAAGCCACTGGGGCGCTGTGTTTTAACGCGTTGAAAGCCATCGCGCTTGAGTGTCAGGCAGATTTCTTGTCCTGTGAATCCAGCGTGCCTGATGATACCGACTTCATGACATCGTCAACTGATAAAGGTCTGGAAAAGAAAAAACCCTGAATCTGATCAACACTCCATTGTTTGAGCATGCTCAGCTGGCTGGCTTCCTCCACGCCCTCGGCCAGCACGCTGACGCCTAACCGATGGCCCAGTGCCACAATCGTCTGAGTGATCTCGGCCGCCTTATCATCAGAGGCCAAATGCTTGATAAACGATCGATCAATCTTGATGGTGGAAATAGGGAATTGATTCAGATAACGCAGCGAGGTTTGGCCACTGCCAAAGTCATCGACCGCCACGGCAACACCCATTGTTCTAAGCTCCAGTAACAGACCAGAGACTTCACCAAAGTCATGGACCAGTACGTCTTCGGTTATTTCTATTTCCAGTCGCTCCGGTGGCAGACCATGACGCGAGAGCGTGTCGCGAACTACCTGGCAAAAATCCGGGTTACGAAATTGTTGTGGGGATACATTAACGCCAATTTTGTAGGGAGTACCTCCAGGCGGTGTGGGCCAGGTTGTCGCAAATGCACAGGCCTCATCCAGTACAAAGGTGCCAATCTGATCCATCAGGTTGAGCTTTTCAGCTACTGCAATGAAGTCACCCGGTGGAATCTCACCGCGTTCGGGATGTTCCCAACGAACCAATGCTTCAAAACCAACAATACGGTTAGACATGGTATCAACCTGCGGTTGATAGTCTAGATAGAACTCGTTGTCAGCTATGGCCTTGTGTAAATCTCCCTCTATTTTCAGCTGCAGCTTGGCATCGATATCCATGTCAGGTTCAAAACACACAACGCAGCCCTTACCTTGGTCTTTGGCTGCATACAGTGCCAGATCAGCCATACGCAGCATATCCTCTACTGAGTCAGCATGCTCGGGATACACGGATATACCCACACTCGCACCGACTTTTATATCCAGGGTCTGCACGTAGTACAGCTCACTGAGCTCATCGATAAGACGCTGCATGACGGTTCTAGCAACGCGCCCCGCACATCGCTTATCCAGATCAGTGAGCACCACCACAAATTCGTCACCACCGGTACGATAAGCGGTGTCCTCAGGGCGCAGAAAGCGTTCAAGACGACAGGCCACTTGTTTGAGTAGGTCGTCACCCACCAGATGCCCGTACGCATCATTGACGGCCTTGAATCCGTCAAGGTCAACACCTGCAATCACCGTTGCCGAGCCACACGCACCCGTTTTTTGCAGCAGCTCAGTCAAACTGCGCGCCAGTGCGCGTCGATTTGGTAAACCCGTTAGCTCATCGTGTAACGATAGAAACAAGGCACGGCTCTCGGCTGATTTACGCACTGAAATATCCGTCAAAGTGCCACGATATCCGGCGAATTGCCCCTGTGAATCGGTAAACGGTACCCCGCGCATTTCAACTGAGCGTGTCACAATTTTTGCGTCAGGCAATGACAAGATGGCTTCAAACACTGGTGTGCCCACACGGTTTTTCAATGCTTTCTCAATTTGCTGGCGCACGCTGTCTTCCATTTGCAGCTTGTCGAACAGATTGATACCGTGCACTTGTTCCAATACGTCCTGCTCAGCATGGTCAGAATTCGCGTGAATAAACGTTATGAGCAGTTCAGCATCTGTTTCCCATAACCAGTCTGATGCCGTCTCTGCAAATTGTTGAAATCTACGATTGGCGGTGACGATGGTGTCATTGGCTTTCTCATACTTACCAACCAACGTATTGAGTGTTGCAGCCAATTCGGAATGTTCATCATCGGCATCCACCTGCAACGCACTGGCAAAGCTACCTGCGTTATCACTTTGCGACTCTAGAGCCATTTGCAAACGTGCCAGTCCTACGCTTTCACCGTGTTCGGTATAGTTAAGTCCAATTTTTTCAGCCTGTTCAGATACGCGATAATCCATGAACCGTTTGAGTACTGTTACCGCAATCCAGCAGCTGGCACAGGATAAAACAGCCACAGCGACTATGCCCAACAACTGCACAGCTAACTGCGCCACTATGCCACCAGCGGGTAGCGCTGCCTGTGGTATGACAAACGCGACCGCCAGAGTCCCAACTACACCCGCACCACCATGAGTTGCTACCACATCCAACGGATCATCCAGCTTGAATCGATGTAACAGCATGTGCGCGCCATAAGTGGCCGCACAGCCGCCGAGCAAACCAACAACGACTGACTCTGCACCGTTCATCATGTTCACACTGGCAGAACAAGCCACTAACCCACCGAGTAAACCCGTAGTTACCCGAGAGGGGTTAAATATACCCTTGTCCAAATAAACGCCAACAGCCATACCGGCAAGCGCTCCAAACGCTGCGGCGCTGAATGTATGGAAGATAATAGACTGCAGCAAAGGGTCGCTCGGCGAGACGGTGCCACCATTGAATCCCAACCAGCCTAGCATCAGGATCAACACACCACACAGCGCAATAACGGCATTATGGGCAGGCAGCACCTGTGGTTCACCTTTATCATTAAACCGACCTAGACGAGGCCCGATCATTATCAAAGCCGTTAGTCCAAACCAGGCACCAACACCATGCACAACCGTGGAGCCTGCAAAGTCCACGAAACCCAGATCAGCAAGCAAAGCGGTTGTGTCTGCATTAAACGAATCGCCCCAGACCAGCCTGCCTGCCAGCGGATAGCAAACCGTTGCAATGACCACGACCAAGACCAAGTACGCCCGGAACGAGACACGCTCAGAGATTGCCCCTGACAATATGGTTGCGGTTGTGCACGCAAATCCAAACTGATACACAAATTCGAGCAGAGTCGGTGCGCCAGTTGCGTCAGATACGCCACTCAGGCCAAGTGCTGAGTAGCCGTACATAACATAAAAGCCTACGCACAAATAACATACCCAGACAACCACAAGATCTGTGATGTTCTTCTGGGCCACATTGATGGAGTTTTTCGATCGTACGCGACCGCCCTCCAGCAATAGAAAACCGGATTGCATCAGCAACACCAGAAAGGTTGCTACCAACAGCCAAAGCGTGCCTATACCACTATCCATCGTCAGAGAAGCGCTATTTTAATGACCTACGTATCGGCACCTCAAACTATTTCTGCATTCGATTTTTGAATCTAGTGGGCAAATATTGCGCAGCAAGTATTTCTTTTATCGCTGATCACCACGCAGACATTGAACGCGGCCCTGCAAATCGGCCAGCGATACCAACTCTGCCGGGATAGATTCGCCAACATTGATACCAATTCGAGCGAACAGGCGTCTGGGCATTTTAAAAAATGCAGGCCCGCCCTTGCGGCTGAAAAAACTACCCCACAGTCCCTGCAACGCAACGGGTACCACCGATACCGGCCTCGCCTCAAGCAGCCGCACGATACCTGGCTTGAATGGATTCATTTCACCATCACGCGTAATTTCCCCCTCAGGAAATATACACAGCAGATCACCATCGTCCAAAGCCTGTTGCATAGCCTGAAACGCTTGATCGTAGAGTTGTTTATCCTCACGCTGACCAGCTATAGGAATGGCACCGGCGGTTCTAAAAATAAAATTCAATACCGGAATTTTATAGATTTTGTGATACATCACAAAACGAACCGGCCGCTTGATACAACCACCCAGGATTAGTGCGTCAACGAAGCTGACATGATTAGGGGCGATAATGATCGGCCCGGAGTCAGGAATATTATGCATACCTCGCTGGGTAACTCTGTACAGCGTGTGAATCAGTAGCCAAATCAAAAAACGCATAAAAAATTCGGGCACCTGCCTGAATATGTACAACGCAACGAGCGCATTCATGATTGCCATAGCCAGAAAAATCTGCGCGATAGAGGCACCCAAAGCCAATAGTGCCAACACCACAACAGCCGAGGCCACCATGAATAAGGCGTTCATAATGTTATTGCAGGCGATGGTTCGTGAAAGTCTTTCTGGCGCGCAGGTTTTTTGAATCAGGGCGTACAGCGGCACAATATAAAAACCACCAAACAGACCAACGAAAAAAATGTCCAGCAGTACGCGCAATGCACCGGGTGCTTGCGTAAAAGCTAGCATGCCAAGCTCTTTTCCTAGCGGTATCGCGGGTGTGGCAAAAACCAAATCAAGACCAAACAAAGTCAACCCAATTGCACCAAAGGGCACTAGGCCAATTTCCACTCGACCGTGCGACAGTCGCTCACAAAGCACTGAGCCCAGTGCAATACCGACTGAAAAAGTACCTAGCAAAACAGTGAAGACATCTACGCTACCACCCAAAACATCCCGTGCATACACTGGGAACTGCGCCAGGTACGTCGCCCCCATAAACCAGAACCAGGAAATAGCTAGAATAGATTGAAAGATGACCCGCTGCGCAGCAGTGGTACGCACCAGATTGACGGTTTCTGCCAGCGGGTTGAATCGTAAGCGTAAGGATGGGTCGGCTGCTGGCGCGATTGGAATAAACCGACTGGCCAGGTAACCGGCTACCGCGACAATCATCAGCACCAGCGATACAGGCACGATAGTCCCATCGTTAGCCTTGGCGATTAACTGCGTACCAGCGATAGTGCCAAGCAGTATCGCCAGAAACGTGCCCAGTTCGACCAAGCCATTACCGCCCGTTAGTTCTGACTCGTTCAAATGTTGAGGCATGATGCCGTACTTGATCGGGCCAAAAAAAGCCGATTGCGTACCCATTAAAAACAGCACACCGATTAACATCGGCACACTCTGAAAATAGAATGCGACCACCCCACATAGCATGATCCCTATTTCCGCCAGTTTTATACGTCGAATAAGCGCTGACTTTTCATACTTGTCTGCCACCTGACCACAAAAAGCTGAGAACAGGAAAAACGGCAAGATGAACAATCCTGCAGAGAGGTTGATCAACAATCCATCGTTCATTGACGATGAGCGGACCGCGGCAAACGCAATCAGAGCAACCAACGCGTTTTTGTAAACATTGTCGTTGAATGCACCAAGCAGCTGCGTGACATAAAAAGGGGCAAACCGTCTCAGTCGCAGCAAAGCAAACTGGCTGGTGGTCGGGTTGGATGCAGGATCAACGCTCATTTAGCTGGCAAGGCGGCAGCTCGACAGCGAGCGTTGCTTGGGTTGCCAGCTTCAAGAAAGATGCCAGCGGCCCGTGTTCAGGCCGCCAGCTTGCGATCTATTGCAACGGGGCAACCTCAGAGGCTTGCCAACCCTTTTCACCTTGAGTGGCGACAAATTCCACAACCTGCCCTTCACTGAGTGATCGGTAACCTTCTCCTTGAATAACGCGATAGTGTACGAATACGTCATCGCCGGTTGGACTGACGATAAATCCATAGCCCTTGGCGTTGTCAAACCATTTGACCGTACCTTGCTGTCGATCAGACATACTTTGCTCCTCTTAAACAATCCCACCCGCACACATGGCAGGTTTCGACTTACCGCTAGAAAAATAGCATGGGCAAGTCGGGCATCGACAGAAGCAGCGAAGTGTTGCCACGCTTGTTCACAGTTCGTGAACATTGTTCACAGAAAAACGCCGTAAACAGCGAGCAATTTTGTACACAGTATTCAAAGGTGAACATACAACACAATTGAGCGCTGCTGACTCAAAGTAACAGCGAATCGCCTGAACAGGCGTGTCCAATTTCTAAGCTGTACAAAAACACTTCTATACAACAAACATCGTCGGTCAGACCTCAGCTACTCCAGACTTTTACTGACCAACTCAAAAACATCTGCAGACAACGGTTTTACATCCATAATGCGCTGCAACTCAGCTCGCATGAGCCGTTGCTGCGACGGTACCAGTCGTCTCCACCGACCCAATGGCGCCACCATGCCAGCGGCCACTTGCGGATTGCGCTTGTCTAGCGCAATTATCTGGTCGGACAAGAATCGGTATCCGCGACCATCGGTCGCATGAAACCCAGCAGGATTATTCATCGCAAAGCTTGCCACTAATGACCGGAAACGATTAGGGTTCCCCGGGTCAAAGTCAGCCTGTGTGCTCAGTGCTATCACGTCATCAACAACATTAACTCGCCGAGCCATCGCCTGCACAGCAAACCATTTATCCATAACCAACCGGTTGTGCCGAGCTGCGTCATGAAAATGTGTCAGGCATTGCTCACGCGCATCGCTATGGCCATGACAAAGCACCGCCAATGCCGCCAGACGGTCAGTCATGTTATCGGCCTGCTGGTACTGAGCCAAAGCCAGCGATTCCCACCGCTCAGATGGTAGATACGCAAGCAGTCCTAACGCGGTATTAGCCAGTTTGCGAGCGCTCATGGCTTGCGGGTCCAACAATGGGCGTTGCAATGGTCTAGCCGAACTGACAAGGTCGACCAACGCTTGGGCATAGTGACCAGCCAGTGTCTGGCTCACGTGTGCCTGCGCTGCGCATAACTGTTCGTAGTCAACTTCTGGCAACATCTCAGCCAGTGTATTGATCGCCGGTAACGTCAAGGCCTCAGCCTTGAAAGCGGCATCCAGATTGTTATCGTTTAGCACCTGACCATAAGCATGGATAAGCGCCTGCGCAGAATCGGCATTGTCACCTGAGCCATGTTGAATATCGCCCTTGAGTAGGCCGAGAATCACACGGCCAGCCAGGCGCTGACCTGCATCCCAACGATTAAACGCATCCGAATCATGGGCCATCAGAAACGCAAGCGTTCGGTCAGATACAGGGTGATGCAATTTAACCGGCGCACAAAAGTGCCGAAACAATGAAGCCACAGGAGCTTCGTCAATATTATTGAATACGAACGTTTGTTCGGCCTGCGTTATATCAATCAGCATTCCGCCGTCACAGGCACGAGCACCGGCCTGGGTGGTGGACAGCGCCATATTGTCACCCTGCGCATTCAGTAAACCCATCACCATGGGTATATGCAGTGGTGCCTTATGAGTCTGACCCGGCGTGTCTGGACAGTATTGTTGTAGCGTCAGTCGGTATTGCTGTGTATCAACATCATAGTGCTCGCTGACCGTGATCTCTGGTGTGCCAGCAGTGCTATACCAAAGACGAAATTGAGTCAGATCCTGATCGGTAACTGCCTGCATAGCATCGACAAAAGCATCGCAGGTGGTCGCCGTACCATCATGCCGCGCAATATAGGTGTTGATACCCTGATGCCACGCTTCAGAACCGAGTAACGTGTGCAACATACGGATAACTTCAGCCCCTTTTTCATAGACAGTCACCGTATAAAAATTGTTGATCTCGATATAACTCTCTGGACGGATCGGGTGCGCCATGGGGCCTGCATCTTCGGGAAACTGGCGAGTGCGTAGTAACCGTACATCTTCAATGCGTTTAACCGATGCCGAGTGCTGATCGCTGGAAAAGCACTGGTCACGGAATACCGTTAGTCCCTCTTTGAGGCTGAGCTGAAACCAGTCTCGACACGTTGTCCGATTACCCGTCCAATTGTGAAAATACTCATGCGCCACAACAGCTTCAACACTCAGGTAGTCAGTGTCTGTTGCACTCTGTGCATCGGCCAGAACAAAACGGGTGTTGAAGATATTAAGGCCCTTGTTCTCCATTGCCCCCATATTGAAGTCATCAACGGCGACAATCATGAAACAGTCCAGATCATATTCCAAACCATAGACTTCCTCATCCCAGCGCATAGCAGCCTTAAGCGATGCCATAGCAAAATCACAGCGCCCAATGTTGTGCTCCTCGGTATAAATTTGCAGCAGTACGCTGCGACCAGATGCTGTAGTAAACGAATCCTCTATGCACGGTAGGTTTCCCGCGACCAGAGCAAACAGATAACAAGGTTTAGGATGCGGGTCATGCCAATGAACACGCAACCTTCCGTCACTCAGCCGTTCCTGTGAGACGCGATTACCGTTGGATAACAAAACCGGGTAGTCAGTGGCATCAGCACTAATGCTGACGTCAAACACAGACAGCACATCTGGCCTGTCGATGTAGTAAGTAATTTTTCGAAAACCTTCTGCTTCACATTGTGTACAAAAATTGCCGCCGGAACGATACAAGCCTTCCAGCGCGGTATTGGCCTGCGGATTGATGACACACACGAGAGTCAAAACACACTGCCGAGGTACAGCACAGATCATCAGTTCGGTATCACTGACCCGGTACTGATCCTCGGCCACCCGGTGACCGTCAATACGCACAGATTCAAGCTGCAACGCAACACCGTGCAACGCCAATGGCTGATTCAGCGCATCATTGTCGTCTTCTTGTACAGGGCCATCGTATCTTAGGCTCAGCTCACTGGTCACACGCGTAGCACACGGATCTAGCTCAAAGCTCAGACGAGTGTGGGGAATTGACCAGTTCGAACGTTGGTAGTCGAGTCGTTGCTGGGCAACTGGATTGGGTGCATCCATGGGCTTCAATACGTTAATTGTCAGCTCAACACAGAGCCTGTGGGTGAATTCTGCGGGCAACCGGTTAGACAATCTCGCCGATAGGCCGATATCGAGAATGTGAAGTGCTCGTGTCAATGATAGCCAGAAGCGAGACTGATCGCTCTGTGGTCTAACGTTATGCTCAAGCCTGGGTTCACATCACCGAAAACGACTCTACAAGCCATCCGATGAACCTGACCCTGACATTGACCAATCCAATGCGTAAAACTGACTCTGCCAGTTCGGTTGGAACTGCTGCCCCGTGTGTGCGTAAGCCGTGACCTTGCCCAAGTTTGCCACTATTCGTATCAGCCTGCTACTGGGCGTTCTGTTGGTTGTTGGGTTCACCAGCACACACCAACGGGTCTACTCACGCAATTGGAATCAGACCTTGCAGGCTGTTATCTACCCGATAAACGGTGATGGTCATCTGGAGACAGATCGCTATATCCGCTCATTGCAGGATGCCAATTTCAGCCGTATTAACCGCTGGGGTGAGCGCGAAGCCAAGCGCCATAACCTGGACCTGTCGGTACCACTGAATGTCACATTAGGTGAACAGATACCCACACAACCACCGAGCTTTCCTGATAACGCCAACGCGGTTGATGTACTGGTATGGGGCTTACGATTTCGCTACTGGGCCTGGCGCAACACACCCGATGATGGCAGCCTGACTCGCGTACGTCTATTTGTGGTTTATCAAACGGGCGAAGAGAATCGTCCGCTCAGGCATTCATTGGGCATGCAAAAAGGACTGATGGGGTTGGTCTATGCATACAGCCTGGAAGAACAGAACGACCAGAACAATATCGTTATTGCCCATGAACTGTTACACACAGTCGGTGCTATTGATAAATACGACGAATCGGGACGTCCTCTTATGCCGGTGGGGCTGGCCAATCCATCCCGCAATCCATTGTTCCCGCAACGAAGTGCAGAGATTATGGCAGGTCGAATTCCAACCTCTGCGCACAGTTCCTACATGGCAGAAAGTCTGCGCAGTGTTATCGTAAACGCCACAACGGCAGCAGAAATCAACTGGACTGACTAAACCGGCACAGGTTCATCCCGTGTTATCGTCTCATCTGTAACGCGCACCGAGCACTGCGGCATCTTTTATCAGCCACTTCAGCGTGACCTGATTACTCCCACTGTATTGACTGATGAGTACGATTAATACGATGCTGGCTTGGGCCGGGGCCCACTCACTGTTGATCAGTGGCATAGCGCTCCTGTCACTCGGATTGCTGGCCATGACCATTCTGGCAACGCCCTGGTTAGTGTCTCGGTTACCCGAAGACTACCTACTGAACCGACGGATTGCCAAGCTTGCACGTGGCCCGATACCCCTTCTGATACTGACACTCAGAGGTGTTGTTGGCTTAGTAATGGTCGCACTGGGCATCGTTATGATGGTGACGCCTGGGCCCGGTATTGTCATGCTGCTACTGGGCGTGTCCGTGGCAGAATTTCCAGGTAAGCACCGTTTGCTGCTTTATATCGGCACCAGGCCGCGTGTTTTCGCATCGTTGAACTGGATGCGTGAACGGCATAATAAGCCGCCACTACGCTACCCTCACGCATCATAAGCTGCACATTTGTCATTCATCATCGTGGCAAGCAAACTACACTTAGGCAATGCCCCTTGCACCTACTCTATGCCGCATAGCCTCAGTGTTGTTGCTTTTAATGCTTCTCGCACCCGTGGCCAGTCGCGCCGAACAAGCTCAGACACTGGGCGATGTCGAGCAACAGATTCAGGACACAACGGCCAGACTCACGGCACTGGATGAGGAAATCCGTCGTACCCAGACACTGAAAAGTAAGCTGCAAAAAGCGGTACAGGAGGCCGAGACTCGCGTCGGGGAACGCGATCAACGGCTCTCTGATTTGAGCAGCGATATCAGTGACTACGATCAGACACTGGCGTCTTTGGAGGCACAACTCCAGATGGCTCAAACCGGGGTTCATGCCATCAAAAACCGATTGGCACAGGCACTCAGAAATGCGCAGTCAATCGGCAAGCAAACCCCATTGAAAATATTGCTCCAACACGATGACCCAGCAACGGCAGATCGCATGGGAATCTACACCGAGCATGTGCTGCGTGCCTTTAAGCAAATTATCGACGATCAGGTTACCGTGCTGAATCGCCTAGACCAGGCACGGACGAGCGCTTTAAAGGATCGTAATTGGCTGAACTATCTACAAAAACAGGCTAGCCGACAACGCCAGACCCTGGTCAGTGAAGCCCTTGAGACCCAACAAAGCCTCACTGATGTGGAGGCGGGGTTGAGTCAAAAAACTGCCACAGTGGCGGAACTGCGCGCTGATCAGACGCGCCTGCAAAGCCTGATGGATGAGCTTAAGGCCCTGCAAAGTGCGCCATCAGGGTACTTTGTGGCGGGCAAGGGTCAGTACCCGTCACCCGTTGTTGGCCAGTTAATCGCTCGTTTTGGCGAGATTAAATCTGTGGGAAAATTACGCTGGAACGGACTGTTTATCGGCGCTGATCAGGGTCAGCCCGTGCGCACGGTAGCCGACGGCGAGGTCATCTACAGCGACTGGCTGCAAGGATTTGGCATGCTGATCATCATTGATCACGGCGACAACTATTCGAGCTTGTACGGTGGTAACCGAGATGTCACAGTCGCTGTCGGCCAATGGGTGGAGTCCGGTTCAACAATTGCAACTGTTGGAGATTCAGGCGGTCAGAGCGTTAGCGGTGTGTACTTCGAGATCAGGCACAACGCCAATGCGACAGATCCAGAAGCGTGGCTGGAACCCGAATCTGGTTTGCAAAACACCGGTAGCTAGATAGTGGTGGTAGATTTGGTCACAGAAACCGTACACTGCAGGACTCATGCTAATCGGTAATTCAGCCCAGCAGACCTGTCGGCTGGTTAATCAAGGCCATATGAATGAAGAATTCGGAGTAAAACATTGATGAAGGTAAATACACGCTCGGTTACGCTGGTCTTGTTGGGTGCCGTGGTTGGTGGTTCCTTGACGCTGGGACAACACGTCATGGGAGCTCGCAGCGCTGGTGAACTGCCGCTGGAACAGATGCGCACGTTCACTGACGTGTTTACCCGAATCAAGAGTGATTACGTTGAGGAGGTGTCAGATGACGAACTGCTCGAATACGCCATCCGCGGCATGCTCAATGGCCTGGATCCGCACTCGGCCTACCTGAATACTGAAGAATTTAATGAGTTACGTATCGGCACCACCGGCGAGTTTGGCGGCCTGGGTATCGAGGTGGGTATGGAAGACGGATTCGTCAAGGTGGTCTCCCCGATCGACGATACGCCTGCTGCCCGCGCTGGCATGCTCTCTGGCGACTTAATAATCCGCTTAGACGATACGCCAGTTAAGGGGTTGTCTCTTAATGACGCGGTCAAACTCATGCGTGGCAAACCAGGCAGCATCCTAACACTGACTGTGATTCGCGAAGGCGCTGACAAACCGCTGAGCATTGAAATTGAACGTGCCATTATAAAGGTCACCAGCGTCAGAAATCGTATCTTGGAAGAGAACTATGGTTATCTACGGATCTCCAATTTTCAAACTAAGACCACATCGGATATGGTCAAAGCCATAGAGAAAATGAAGGAAGAAAGTAACGGTAATCTGAAAGGCCTGGTGCTTGATCTTCGTAATAATCCAGGCGGTGTACTCTCCGGTGCAGTCGGTGTTTCAGATGCATTTCTTAACGATGGAATGATTGTCTATACCGATGGTCGAGAAGCCGACTCCAAACTGCGCTATGACGCCAAAGAGGGTGACGTTCTGGACGGCGCGCCATTGGTTGTATTGGTTAACGGTGGCTCTGCCTCTGCCTCGGAAATCGTTGCAGGTGCTATGCAGGATCATGGCCGCGCTGTGGTACTGGGCAGTAAGACATTTGGTAAGGGCTCTGTGCAAACTATCCAAGACCTGCCTGCCGGTGGCGCGGTAAAACTCACGACCTCTCGCTATTACACACCGAATGGACGTTCCATCCAGGCGTTGGGTATCGAGCCGGATATCGAAACAAAACCCGGCTCATGGAACCGACCGGAAGACAGCAGTGACTTTACGCCGTTATCCGAATCCAGTCTGCGTGGCTCTCTAAGCAACACAACCATCGATGAAGACGGCGATGGAACAGGCGATGAGGTCACAGATGAACAGCGTGAAGACAACTTGGCTTACGACGACTACCAGTTGTTTGAGGCTCTGAATCTGCTCAAAGGGTTAACCATTTTGAGCAAGAAAAGCAGCTAAGTCATCCGATTTGCATGAAAGCTATGTTCCCTAACCAGACTCAACCGCGTTGATTCTGAACGGCAACTGCTAAAAAAGGCGCGTTAGGATTTTCTCCTACGCGCCTTTGTTTTCTCCTCAATTCGAATTCAACCCAGTCTCTGCGCTACTATAGCCCTCCTCGTATTGACACAATCAACTATCCAATACGGATTGTCTGTCCTGTGTGAATCTGTGCGAAAGGAGGTTGTTGATGGGTTGTCAGTATTTTGCACCAACCGAAAATGGTGCCGATTCGTTCACTGTAGCGATGCCAAAACTGACCGTGGGCAGGGGTACTTTGCGCGAAGTAGGCGAACGCGCAGCCAGCATTGGATTGAAACGGGTTGCTCTGTTTACCGATCCAACCTTGTTATCAGGACATCTGGTATCCACAGTCAGAGAGTCATTAATTGCAGCTGGTTGTAAGCTTGATATTTTCTCTGATATCCGTGTTGAACCGGACGATGATTCTGTAGAACGCGGCGCACAGTTTCTGCGTGGCAGTGCCTTTGATGGCGTTGTGTCTGTTGGTGGTGGATCTGTCATGGATACTGCCAAAGCCGCCCTGGTATTGTTTTGTCATGGTGGCAAGGCAGTCGATTACTTTGCAGCGCCCATAGGTCAGGGCAAAACAATACCCGGGCCGCTTCTGCCACACATTGCCTGCCCAACAACATCGGGTACGGGTTCCGAGTGCACGTCTATTTCGGTGCTTCGCATTAACCAGCTGAATACCAAATTTGTTATAGCAAGCCCGTACATGCTCCCAGTAGCCGCCATCGTGGATCCCCAATGTTGTGATTCACTACCGGCCAACATTGTCGCTTCAACAGGCTTCGACCTATGTTGTCATGCACTAGAGTGTTACACCGCCAGAGCCTATACACAACACAGCAAGGTGCCAGCCGCAGCGGCGCGCCAATACATTCAGGGTGCCAACCCGTTCAGTGAACTGGTCGCGCGCGAGGCTCTGAGTATCGTTGGTCAGTATCTGCAGCGCGGTGTTAACGATGCCAGCGATACACAGGCGCGTGACCAACTCATGTGGGGAGCAACGCTGGCAGGAATTGCCTTCGGTAATTCAGGTACTCATCTGCCACATGCCTTGTCCTACGGCATCACACATTTGATGGCAGACATCACCACGGATGGTTATCCGATTGCCTCGCCGTTTATACCTCACGGCATCAGCGTTATCGTTAGCGCACCTTCAATCTTTGGTTATACCGCCGAGGCGACACCGGATCGGCATCTGGATGGAGCGCGTTACTTACTGGCAGATGATAAAGGTGCAACACCCGATGAGGCTGGCGAGGTACTTGCCAATCGGCTGATTGAACTGATGCGAGCTACGCACATGCCAAACGGGCTAAGCGGGGTGGGCTTCAATGAAAACCATATTCAGGCACTGGCTGCATCTTCTGTACGACAAGGACGCGCCATCGCCAATGCACCACGTGATTCGAACCTGGTCGATCTGGAAAACATGTATCGAAACGCATTGAGCTACTGGTAGAAAATGCTCTCTTTTGTTGCCAGACGACTACTGCAATCGATCTTTGTCATGCTGGCGGTCAGTCTGATCGCTTTCACATTGTTTCGTTTCGTCGGTGATCCGGTCGCTCAGATGGTCGGTCAGGAAACATCATTGGAAGACCAGGCTCGACTGCGTGAGACCATGGGATTGAACGATCCGATCACAACGCAGTTCGTGCGCTTTATCGGCAACCTGACCACGGGTAATTTCGGCTATTCCTATCGGACCCGCCAACCGATCAGCGACATGATACTCAAACGATTACCTGCAACGCTGGAGCTGGGTATTGTCTCACTGCTAATCTCACTGATTGTCGGTATACCTGCTGGCATTTATACCGCACTGCACCGTGGTGGCGTGATTGCCAATTCAATATTGGTCACCACCTTGATAGGCGTCTCTGTCCCAACCTTTGTTATCGGCATCTTTCTCATCTATATCTTCGGTGTACACCTGGGCTGGCTCCCGACTTTCGGTCGTGGTGACGTCGTAGCGCTCGGTTGGTGGAATACCAATTTTCTAACAGTTGATGGTTTGCGCTCACTGGTGCTACCGGCAATAACATTAGGTGTGTATCAACTCACCCTAACGATGCGCCTGGTACGCTCCGAGATGCAGGATGTCATGAAAAGTGACTTTATTAAGTTTGCCACCGCTCGCGGGATAAACAAACGCTCCATTCACTTCAAGCACGCACTGCGCAATACACTGGTACCCGTCATTACCATCATTGGTTTGCAGTTTGGCGGCATTATCGCGTTCTCTATTGTGACCGAATCAGTTTTCCAGTGGCCTGGCATGGGATTATTGTTTCTGGACTCCATCCGCTATGTCGATATACCGGTCATGTCGGTTTATCTTGTGCTTATTGCATTGATGTTTGTCATTATTAATCTGATCGTTGACCTTCTCTATGCCGTTATTGATCCACGCGTTCGTGTAGAGTCGGCGCGATGATGTACAGCAAACTGAAACGCTATGCCTTAGAGAACGAGTTACTGTATTTATTCTTACACAACCGAATCGCTCAACTAGCCACCATCATAGCGGTGTTGATGATCGGCGGCGCTGCACTGGCCAACGTGATTGCCCCCGCTGACCCCTACGATCTGACCAGCTACGATTTACTGGATTCGCTACTGCCACCTGTCTGGTCTGAAGGGGGTGATACGCGCTTCGTCATTGGTACCGATGATCAGGGACGAGATCTATTTTCAGCCATCCTCTATGGCACTCGCCTGTCCTTGTTGGTGGGCGTACTGTCGGTGACTTTTGCCAGCGTATTAGGGGTGACACTAGGGCTTATGGCCGGTTATTTAGGTGGACGTTTTGATGCAGTGGTTATGCGTATTGCCGATGTGCAGCTCAGCCTGCCAGCCATCCTAGTCGCTTTGCTCATTGACGGTATTGCCCGCGGTATCCTACCTGCTCAAAATCACGATGACCTGATGATCATCGTATTAACAGTCGCTATCGGGTTATCGCTGTGGGTTAACTTTGCGCGTACCGCTCGAGCCTCCACGTTTGTGGAGAAAAATAAAGAGTACGTACTAGCGACCCAGATCATGGGTATGCATCCAGCCAGAATCATGCTCGTTCAGATACTGCCCAATATATTGGGTCCCATAATGGTCATACTGACCGTTGATCTGGCGGTTGCCATACTCTTAGAGGCGACCTTATCGTTTCTGGGCGTTGGCGTACCGGCAAACCAACCGTCATTGGGTACGCTTATTCGCATAGGAACCGAATACCTGTTTTCCGGAGAGTGGTGGATCGTGGCCTTCCCCAGCCTGACACTCATCGTTCTGATCGTGTCAGTCAACGTGCTGGGTGACTTTTTGCGCGATGCGCTAAATCCGAAACTACGCTAAGCGACAATGAATACGCTACTGGATGTTCAAGGTTTGACCGTGCGCATACCGAGCCGATTCGGTGAGTTTACCGCGGTGGACAACATCACTATGCGCGTACACGCTGGTGAGATTCATGGTCTGGTTGGTGAATCGGGTGCAGGCAAATCCACTATTGGTGCAGCCATCATAGGATTGTTAGAACACCCCGCCTATATTGCGCAAGGTTCTATTGAACTATTAGGGGATCAACTGACAACACTTGATGATGATACGTACCATCAATTGCGTGGCAATCGTATCAGCATGATTTTTCAGGATCCTCAAACCTCTCTGAATCCACTGCTCACCATTGCCACTCAGCTGATCGAAACCATTCAACAACATCGTGATCTAGACGATACGCAAGCTCGCCTGCTTGCCATTGAGCTACTGCAAGAGACCGGTATAGATAACGCAGAACAGCGCGTGGATAACTACCCGCATCAATTTTCAGGCGGCATGCGCCAACGAGTAGTGATCGCGTTGGCACTGTGCACCGATCCTGAACTGATCATTGCAGACGAGCCCACAACTGCTCTGGATGTGTCAATACAAAAGCAGATACTCGAGCTTGTAAAACAATTGGCACAACAACGCAACGTTGGCATAATTCTCATCACACACGATATTGGCGTTATCGCTGAGATTACAGATAATGTCACGGTACTGCGCCATGGGCAAATCGTGGAAACAGGCCCGACGACCCAAGTGCTGGGTGCGCCGACGGCAACCTATACACAAGCACTTATGGCAGCGGTACCTCGCCTCGACAAACGCCTTGAACGTTTTTTGAACATCATGACTGAGCAGAACATCGACACAGAAACCCATTGGCAGGTTAACGGTGCCAGCGATGCACTCGCCTCACAGTGGCTACTCGATAAGCACGCTGACTCCCGCAATTTGGTCGGTTCATCGGACCATAAACAACTGGGCATCGACTGGGATTGGGAACTGGTAGAGCTTGAAGTGCCTGCCG